>NZ_JBXAHW010000002.1:0-287939 GCF_058795495.1 Staphylococcus sp. GW823-FHT05F06
TCCTTGTCGATATCAAGAACCATGTCTGGATGAGTAAAGATTTCTGCGATGTTGAGTGCAATGATTGAATATCGACTACTAAATAATCTTTCTAAACCAGGGAATGTTTGATGGAGTAATTCAAGGATCTGAAATTTAAGTCGATTTTGTTCATTCTCGATTTCTAGATGAAAACGGACGCGTTCTCTTAATTCAAAGAATATTAACTCATGTATAGGTAAGTTGTCTGTTTGTTTAAGCGTCGGTCCTAAACAAGCAAGCTTATGAGCATCTGCCTGATCAGTTTTCCATGATCTTAGAGCGCTCGTTTTAAATTTGGCTTCTAACGGATTCATTTGAATATAGTTAATTTGATTTACACAACAAAATCGTTCCATACTTCTTGAATAGATACCTGTAGATTCAAAAATGAGTTGTGGGTGGTCTAAGTCATTCAAATACTTGAGTAAATAGTTGTAACCATTTTTATTATTTTGGATGAAAAACTCTTTTTGGAATTTTTCATTTTTATAATGTGCAACTACACTACTTCTTTTACTAATATCAACACCTAAGTAATCGATAAAAAAACCTCCTTTGAATAATTGAGAAGCTAAAAACTTTACTTAACCTTTCTCATTTCATTTTCCTATACACGGTTTCAAGAACCCAACATACTACAAACGAATTTCAAAAGGCGAGAGTAAAGCTGACTTGTTTTTTATACGGATTTAAAATCCAAGAGTCTGGACAGTCTACTTCTCTCTATAACTATAAAAAATAGCTATGAAAAAATCTATCGTCATAGATTTCTTCATAGCTAATCTTAGTATGTTTAATTTCATCTATAACAGTGACTAATCTTGATATTTTTCACGTAATTGAGGTGTTGCTACTTGAGGTTGGAAATCTTCAGGCATTTCTTCTGTACGCACAACTAATACGTCACAAGGTGCATGTCGAACAATCGCTTCTGATACAGAGCCAACAATAAAACGTTCTACCGCATTTAAACCTGATGTACCACTCATAATCAAATCAGCACCAACATCACGCGCTAATTTTTTAGGTATAATTGCTTTAGGTGAGCCGAATTCTAAACGTGTGTCCACATTTTTTACACCTGCATTTGTGGCTACTTCTTTATAACCTTTAAGTAATTCTTCGGAGAAATGCTTTGATTTTTCTGTGAATTGAGCATCGTATACTTCATAAGAAGAATACGTACGTGAGTCAATTACATTCACAATAGTTAATTGAGCATCGTTACGTTTAGCAACACCGACAGCTTTGTTAAAAGCCCATTCTGCTTCGTGAGATCCATCGACTGCGATTAATATGTTTTTATAAGAAATCATCATTATTGCCCCCTTTATCTTTCTTAATTCTATTTTAACATAATAAACAGAATATTTAATTAATAATAATTACAAAATTATGTCATTATATGTTATTGTTTGCCGTTTTAATAAGGACACGTTACGATAAGGTTGGAGGTAGATAATATGAAAATTGGGATTCCTAAAGAAATAAAGAATAATGAGAATCGAGTGGGGTTATCCCCAAGTGGTGTACATGCACTTGTAGACCAAGGACATGAAGTTTTAGTAGAAACAAATGCTGGTCTAGGATCTTACTTTGAAGATGGTGATTATCAAGAAGCCGGTGCCAAAATTGTTGATGAGCAGTCAAAAGCTTGGGATGTTGATATGGTCATCAAAGTTAAAGAACCACTTGAATCGGAATACAAATTCTTTAAAGAAGAGTTAATCTTATTTACTTATTTACACCTTGCGAATGAACAGAAATTAACTCAGGCACTTGTGGACAACAAGGTTATATCTATTGCCTATGAAACTGTACAATTACCAGACGGTTCTTTACCGTTATTAACACCAATGAGTGAAGTGGCTGGTAGAATGTCTACACAAGTGGGAGCTGAATTTTTACAAAGATTTAATGGAGGTATGGGTATCTTACTAGGTGGCATACCTGGAGTACCTAAAGGCAAAGTCACTATCATTGGTGGTGGTCAAGCAGGTACAAATGCAGCTAAGATAGCTTTAGGATTGGGAGCTGAAGTGACAATACTAGATGTTAATCCTAAACGTTTAGAAGAATTAGAGGACTTATTTGATGGCAGAGTAAGAACAATTATGTCTAATCCATTAAATATAGAAATGTATGTGAAAGAAAGCGATTTAGTGATTGGAGCAGTCCTTATTCCAGGTGCTAAAGCTCCAAACTTAGTGACTGAAGATATGATAAAAGAAATGAAAGATGGATCAGTGATTGTAGATATTGCGATAGATCAAGGTGGAATTTTTGAAACAACTGATAAGATTACTACTCATGATAATCCGACTTACACTAAACATGGTGTCGTGCATTATGCTGTAGCTAATATGCCAGGTGCCGTTCCACGTACATCTACAATTGGATTGAACAATGCAACATTACCTTATGCGCAATTATTGGCTAATAAAGGTTATCGTGAAGCATTTAAAGTAAATCATCCATTATCTCTAGGTCTGAATACATTTAATGGACATGTGACTAATAAGAATGTAGCTGATACATTTAATTTTGAATACACTTCAATTGAAGATGCATTGAAATAATGCGTGAAATTTACCCCAAGACTTCATTCATGTGAATGGAGCTTGGGGTTTTTTGTTGTTTTGTTATTTTTCGTATTGAGTTAATATTTCATAACCATTTTCAGTTACTAAAATATCATCTTCAATTCTAACACCAGCCACATGAGGGACATATATGCCAGGCTCTATAGTAATCACCATGCCTGCTTCAAGTTGATTATTATTTACACTTGATATATCTTGATATTCGTGTTCTTCAAGACCTAATCCATGACCTAGTCTATGTGGGAAGTAATCACCATAACCTGCTTCTTCGATGATATCTCTAGCAATTTTATCAATATCTTTGATGGTAACTCCTGGTTTAATAGATTTAATTGCTTCTGTTTCTGCTTTTAAAACAATGTTATATATATTTTGTGCTTCCTTATTAGGTGTGCCAAAATGAATTGTGCGTGTCATATCACTGCAATAATGATGGTATACAACACCTAAATCAAATAGTACAAACTCATTTTGCTGTAATTTTCTGTCACCGGGTGTTCCATGTGGTGAAGCAGCATGGTCACCGAAGAGTACCATCGTGTCGAAACTCATTTCATTAACACCATATTTTTTTATTTCGTTTTCGATATGGTTGACAACTTCTCTTTCTTCAACACCTTCTTTAAGAAAGGATTTACCAATTTCAATACATTTATCAGCTAACGCAGCTGCTTTTTTTATATTGATAATTTCATCTTCTGATTTGATATTGCGTAAGTCCTTGATTGATTGATCAACATCTTGATAGTGTTCTATATTAAAGGCTTTTGTTAGTTCTCTTTGACGTTTAACTGTAAGATGTTCACTTTCAATGAGCATTTTAGAGAAAGTTTTAGAGTATTTGTCGAATGGGTTTTCAGTATCTAAATAACCGATGATTTTACCTTTAAACGGTGATTGTTTTACTTCTTCAACTTCCATTTTTGGACAAAATAAAACAGGCTCTTCATTTGATGGAATAAGCAAAGCGAAGAGTCTTTCATGTGGCTCACTTCGATACCCAGTAAAGTAAAAGATGTTTAAGGGTGTCGTAATCCATGCTGCATCAGCATCTTCTTGTTGTAAAACTTTTTTGATTTCTTTTATTTTAGTCATATAATGAACCTCCATCATGTGATGATATATTAATTCTATGCTAATAAGATATAGTTTTCAAAAAGTAAGGGTTATTGATTGAACTTAACAAGCTAAATAGCTCACTAGTGTTATAAATGTGACTGGTAGGGTATACTATTAAAAGATATTACTTTTAGGAGGGTAACTCTTATGAAACTTTCATTTCATGGTCAATCAACAATTTATTTTGAAGGTAACGGCAAGAAAGTTATAGTTGATCCATTTATCTCTGGCAACGATAAATGTGACCTAGATGAACAAACGTTAGAGGTAGATTACATTATCTTAACACATGGTCACGCTGACCATTTTGGTGATGTAGTTGAATTGGCTAATCGTAATCATGCAACTGTGATTGGTTCGGCAGAATTACAAGGATATTTATCTACTTATCACGGAGTCGAAAATGTTCATGGCATGAACATTGGTGGGAAGGCTAAATTTGATTTTGGAACAGTCAAATTTGTTCAAGCATTCCATAGTTCTAGCTTTACACATGACAATGGTGTGCCTGTATATTTAGGTATGCCTATGGGAATTATTGTCGAAGCTGAAGGCAAGACTATCTATCATACTGGGGATACAGGATTATTTAGTGATATGAAACTGATAGCAGATAGACACCCAGTTGATGTATGTTTTGTTCCTATTGGAGATAACTTTACTATGGGAATAGAAGATGCTAGTTACGCTATTAATGAATTTATTAAGCCTACAATCAGTGTTCCTATTCATTACAATACATTCCCGTTAATTGAACAAGATCCAGAGCAATTTAAGGATGCAGTTCAGGTAGGGGAAGTACAAATTCTTAAACCGGGTGAATCAGTGGAATTTTAATTGTTTGTCTAAATGACAAATAGCTTTTGATTTTTAAGTCATTTTCTAAAAGTACAACGATAATTAAAATTTAACAGTAGTAAGTTGTTATTTTGAATTTATGAAATATAAATAAGAGCCTGAGACACACTTAATGTCTCAGGCTTCCTAATGTTGTGGCAAGTCGATTGCTGAATAAAAAATTGAAATTATATCAAGCTTTTTAATACAAATGCCAGGTATTTAATTAGGAACAAGAATTCATTACAAATTCTAGCTCATTTATTATAGTTTTGGTATTTTAGGTTACTAGTATGTCGTTTATTTAACAATTAAAACAGGAATAGTAGCACGTTTAGCTACTTTATGACTTACGCTACCTAAAACAAATTTCTTATTGTCTTCAGCTTTTCGGTTACTTAGAACAATAATTTCATATTTACCACTATTTGCAAATTTTAATAGCTCATCCTTAGCATTGCCTCTTACAATAACTTCATCATAATCAATGCCGTAGTCTTCTAGAGTTTTAAGTGTACTTTCTAAACCTTTAGAACGTTTTTCGGTTAGCTTATCTAAATGTACGCCAGCTCTGATTGACGCTTGAGCATCTTGCTCATTAATGGCATTTAAAACTGTGACGATAGTTCCTTCACCAGCTAAACGAGACACCTCTTTAAGAGCTTTCTCATTTTTAATTTGAGTGTCTACCCCAAGTAGAATATGTTTATACATAAATCATCCCTCCTCAACTTTATTTTAGTAAAGTTTTAGTGTAATTTCCATTAATATTTAAATATTTTGAATATAAACTTTAACGGTAATTTATATTGATTAATATTTAGTATTTTACAATGATTGAACAATGATTTTTTGTACATTAAAAGTTATAATGATAAAAAGACTGTTATAAAGAAATAAGAGGTAACGGGATGACAAAGAATGAACAAATAATTAAACATATCGAATCTTTATCAATTGGCTCTAAAATCTCTGTACGAAAGATTGCTAAAGATCTTAATGTGTCTGAAGGTACTGCGTATAGAGCAATTAAAGATGCGAGTCAACTTGGAATTGTAGCAACTATTGACAGAGTTGGTACTGTTAGAATCGAGAAACGAAGTAGGGAAAATTTAGATAACTTAACGTTTAATGAAATTGCAAATATTGTCGAGGGCCAAATACTTGCCGGTAGAGCTGGACTTAATAAATCAGTTTCAAAATTTGCGATAGGAGCAATGCAATTTGATGATATTCTGAAATATATAGGCAAACACACATTATTAATTGTTGGAAATAGAGAAAATGTACAGATTGAAGCTTTAAAACGTGAAACTTCAATACTCATCACAGGTGGTTTTCGTCCAAGTGCTGAAATTATACGTTATGCAGATGAGCATGAATTACCAATTATTTCTTCAAGTTATGATACATTCTTAGTTGCTAATATCATCAATAAAGCAATGTTTAATCAAAAAATACGCAAAGAAATACTTGTGGTTGAGGATATAGTTAAACCAATCAATGAACTATCAGTGTTATTTGATTCAATGACAATACATGATTACAAAAAAATAGCGAATGAAACCGGCCATACAAGGTTTCCTATAGTAAACGAAGAATTTAAATTAGTAGGTATAGTAACTAGTAGAGAAATCATTAATATGAACGAAGAAGACCTATTAGGTAAAGTTATGACTAAAAATCCATTGAGTGTTAAATTAACAAATACGGTTGCTAGTTGTGCCCATTTATTAATTTGGGAAGGGATTGAATTATTACCAGTAACTGATAATAATAAAAAAGCTGTCGGTGTGATTAACAGACAGGATGTTTTAAAATCAATGCAATTATTAGGTAGACAACCTCAAATTGGTGAAACAGTCAATGATCAAATTGCCAAACATATTTCAATACATCAACAAGGAATAAATGTCGACGTATCTCCACTCATTACAAATCATTACGGTACACTAAGTAAAGCAGTATTTGTTGGAATTATTGAGGAAACGATTCGGCACGAAATGAGAAAGTATAAAAAAGGTAATGTCATGATAGAAAGTATGAGTATTATCTATATTAAGACTGTACCAATTGAATCTACTATTGAAGTACATTATGAAATGTTAGATGTTGGCCGATATTTTGCTAAATTAGAAGTTACTATGATTAATAATGGTGAAAAAGTTGCTAATGCATTAGTAATTTGTCAAATGTTTGATGGATTTTAAATAATATTTAGAAGTTTAAAGGGAGTAATTAATATGGAAGTAAAAATGAATGAAATAATGGAAGCATTAGAACAAAGTGAATTAATTATTATTCACAGACATCTAAGACCAGATCCAGACGCATATGGTTCGCAATTAGGTTTGAAATATTACTTACAAAAGAAGTTTCCAAACAAACAAATTTATGCAGTAGGAGCTAATGAAGATTCTTTGAAATTCATAGGTTTGATGGACGAAATTGACGATGATATGTACAAGAAAGCGACTGTAGTTGTATGTGATACGGCAAATGCGCCAAGAATAGATGACCAACGTTATGATACAGGTACCAAACTTTTAAAAATTGATCATCATCCTGCTACTGATCAGTATGGAGATATTAACTATGTTAATACCAAAGCTTCTTCCACTAGTGAAATAATTTACGAATTCATTTTACATTTCAACGATGAACATATCATTGATGAACAAGTTGCTAGAGTATTATATCTTGGCATCGTCGGTGATACTGGACGTTTTTTATTTAATAATACAACGCCACGAACAATGCAAATTGCTGGAAAATTACTTACATATCCTTTTGATCACAACCAAGAATTAAACAAAATGTCTGAAAAGGATCCAAAACTATTACCATTTCAAGGATATATATTGCAAAATTTTGATTTAAATGATAAAGGATTTTGCAAAGTTAAAATAACTAAAGACATACTTGAAAAATTTCAAATACAACCTAATGAAGCGTCTTTATTTGTAAATACAATCGCAGATATTCGAGGATTAAAAATATGGATGTTTGGCGTTGATGAAGGAGATCAAATTAGATGTCGGTTGCGTTCTAAAGGTCATATTATTATTAATGATGTCGCTAATACATTTGGTGGTGGTGGACATCCAAATGCATCTGGAGTTTCAGTAAATAGTTGGGAGCAATTCGAGCAACTCGCCGAAGCTTTAAACGACAAGTTATAATTTTTAAAAGGAGGTAAGAGACCATGGTAGCACATTTAAATATTCATACTTCTTTTGACCTGTTAGATTCTAGTTTAAGAATTGATGCATTAATAGATAAAGCTAAAAAAGAAGGATATCGTGCGCTTGCAATAACCGATACAAATGTATTGTACGGTTATCCAAAGTTTTATGATGCTTGTATTGCAGCTCACATACATCCAATCTTTGGTATGACTATATATTTAACGGATGGTCTCTATACTATTGAAACGGTTGTTTTAGCAAAAAATAATCAAGGACTCAAGTCATTATATCAACTTTCTTCTGCTATAATGATGAGAAATAAAGAAGAAGTGCCAATTGAATGGCTAAAAAGATACGACGAACATTTAATTATCATATTTAAAGAGGCTGAGTTGTCTCATAAGCAAGTTATTGATGCTTTTGAAGGTAAGAAAGAATTATATTTAAATCACAATAGTAATAATACATTGACTGGCAAACGTGTATGGATGCAATCTGCAAGATACTTAAATGAAGATGATGCTGAAACCATTCCAGCGTTACATGCCATAAGAGATAATACTAAGTTAGATTTAATACATGAGAAAGAAACACTTGATGAACATTTTCCTAGTATAGAAGAACTTCAAACACTAAATCTTAGTGAAGATATGATTACTAACGCGAATGAAATTGAAGAATTATGCCAAGCAGAAATTGCATACCATCAATCCCTGTTGCCACAATTTGTGACACCTAATGGTGAAACTTCGAAAGATTATCTTTGGACGATACTTATACATAGGTTACGAGAATGGGAACTTAATGATAAAACTTATTTCAATCGGTTGAAACATGAATATAAAATTATTACTGATATGGGTTTCGAGGATTATTTTCTTATTGTAAGTGATTTGATTCATTTTGCTAAAACACATGAAGTGATGGTTGGGCCAGGTCGTGGTTCATCAGCAGGGTCATTAGTAAGTTATTTATTAGGTATTACTACTATAGACCCGTTAAAATATAATCTTTTATTTGAAAGATTTCTTAATCCTGAACGCGTAACTATGCCAGATATTGATATTGATTTTGAAGACACGAGACGTGAAAAAGTAATTAAGTATGTACAAGATAAATATGGTGAACATCATGTATCAGGTATTGTGACATTTGGGCATCTGTTAGCTCGTGCTGTTGCTAGAGATGTAGGAAGAATAATGGGATTTGATGAAACGAGTTTAAATGAGATTTCAAAACTTATTCCACATAAATTAGGTATAACTCTTGAAGAAGCATACCAAAAGCCAGAGTTTAAAGCATTTGTTCATCGTAATCATAGAAATGAACGTTGGTTTGAAGTGAGTAAAAAGTTAGAGGGATTACCAAGACATACGTCTACGCATGCTGCAGGTATCATTATCAATGATCAACCATTATTCAAATTTGCCCCATTAACAACTGGTGATACAGGATTATTAACGCAGTGGACTATGACAGAAGCGGAACGTATAGGATTATTAAAAATTGATTTCTTGGGATTACGCAATCTATCAATTATTCATCAAATTATTTTACAAGTTAAAAAGGATTTAAATATAAATATTGATATAGAAGCTATACCTTATGATGATAAAAAAGTTTTTGATTTATTATCAAACGGTGACACTACAGGTATATTTCAATTGGAATCAGACGGTGTTAGAAGCGTATTAAAAAGATTGCAACCCGAACATTTTGAAGATATCGTAGCTGTCACATCATTATATAGACCAGGACCAATGGAAGAAATACCAACTTATATAACCCGTAGACATAATCCTAACCAAGTTGCTTATTTACATCCAGATTTAGAACCAATCTTAAAAAACACATATGGTGTTATCATTTATCAAGAACAAATAATGCTAATAGCAAGTCAAGTTGCTGGTTTTAGTTATGGTGAAGCAGATATTTTAAGAAGGGCAATGAGTAAAAAGAATCGTGCAATCTTAGAAAGTGAGCGTCAACATTTCATTGATGGTGCAAAAAATAACGGTTACGATGAACAGATAAGTAAGCAAATTTTTGATTTAATACTTAAGTTTGCAGATTATGGGTTCCCACGTGCCCATGCTGTTAGTTACTCAAAAATTGCATACATTATGAGCTATTTAAAAGTGCACTATCCTCATTATTTTTATGCAAATATCTTGAGTAATGTAATAGGAAGTGAAAAAAAGACTGCAGCTATGATTGACGAAGCTAAGCACCAAAGAATTAGCATCTTGCCTCCCAATATTAATCAAAGTCATTGGTATTATAAGGCAAGTAATAAAGGAATATATCTGTCTTTAGGTACAATTAAAGGAATTGGATATCAAAGCGTTAAATTAATTATTGATGAACGTCAGCAGAATGGACCTTATAGAGATTTCTTTGATTTTTCAAGACGTATACCAAAAAGGGTGAAAAATAGAAAATTACTTGAGTCTCTTATCTTAGTAGGCGCATTCGACACTTTTGGCAAAACTAGAGCGACATTATTACAAGCAATTGATCAAGTATTAGATTTGAATTCTGATGTTGAGCAAGATGAAATGCTTTTCGATCTTTTAACTCCTAAACAATCGTATGAAGAAAAAGAGGAACTACCTGATCAATTATTAAGTGATTATGAAAAAGAATACCTAGGATTCTATATTAGTAAACATCCAGTTGAAAAGAAATTTGAAAAGAAACAATATTTAGGCATATTTCAATTGTCTAATGGAAGTCACTACCAACCTATACTTGTTCAATTTGACCATATCAAACAAATAAGAACGAAGAATGGTCAAAATATGGCATTTGTAACGATGAATGATGGAAGAACGATGATGGATGGAGTGATTTTCCCAGATAAGTTTAAAAAATACGAAACTTCTATTTCAAAGGAACAGATGTATATCGTATTAGGTAAATTTGAAAAGCGTAACCAACAAATGCAACTTATCATCAATCAACTTTTTGAAGTTGAAGCGTATGAGCAAACAAAATTGTCTAATTCGAAAAAAGTTATTTTACGTAATGTAACACATCTAGAACCACAATTTGAACATTCAAAAGTAGAATCTAATGAACAACATGCATTAAATATTTATGGTTTTGACGAAAGTGCAAATAAGATGACAATGTTGGGACAAATTGAACGTCAACGTCAAAATTTTGATCTATTAATACAAACTTATTCGCCAGCTGATATTAGATTTATTTAACTTTTAACGATTTTTAAATTATGATATAGTTAACTGATGATTATTTCTTAATCATCAGTTTTTCTTTTATAATTATTTTTTGTTCTGATTTAACACACTAAATCTGTTTTATCAGCAGAAGAAATAATTTGAATTGCAACATCTAAAAATCAATTTACTTTCAATGATTGTACTATTGTTCTACATATTTACTAGTAAATCGTGTATATTTAAAATGATTCAGTTTTCTTTTCATGGATTGACTTATGTATTGAATATATATAGTTCAATGACTTCTCACAAAATAAAATAGGGGTTGATTAAATGTCTTTAAGAGATGACGCTTTAGAAATGCATAGAGAGAACCAAGGTAAACTAGAAATTACACCAAATGTTAAAGTGACAAATAAGCAACAATTAAGCCTAGCATACTCACCTGGCGTTGCAGAACCTTGTAAAGAAATCCATGAAGATTCAAGAAAAGTATATGAGTACACTATTAAAGGAAATACAGTTGCTGTTGTAACAGATGGAACTGCTGTTCTCGGTTTAGGGAATATTGGAGCAGAAGCAAGTATTCCAGTAATGGAAGGAAAGGCAGCACTGTTCAAAAGTTTTGCGGGTATTAATGGTGTGCCAATAGCTCTAGATACAACTGACACTCAAGAAATCATAAAAACAGTAAAACTTATTGCACCAAACTATGGTGGAATTAATCTTGAAGATATATCAGCTCCCCGCTGTTTTGAAATTGAAGAAACCTTAAAGAAAGAGACCAATATACCTATTTTTCATGACGATCAACATGGTACAGCTATTGTTACTATGGCTGGGTTAATCAATGCTTTAAAAATTGTAGATAAAGAGTTAACGGATATAAAAGTTGTATTAAATGGTGCAGGTGCAGCAGGTATCGCTATAGTGAAGTTACTTCATGCTTATGGTGTGAATAATATGATTATGTGCGATTCAAAAGGTGCTATTTATTCTGGCAGAAATTTTGGTATGAATGATACAAAAACATATGTAGCTAAGTGGACGAATAAAGATAAAGTTGAAGGTTCACTTGAAGAAGTGATTAAAGATGCAGATGTTTTTATAGGTGTATCTGTAGCGGATATATTAACTCAAGATATGGTGAAGACAATGGCTGATGATCCAATTATTTTTGCTATGGCTAATCCTAATCCTGAAATCAATCCCAATGAAGCCAAACAGGCAGGTGCAAAGGTCGTAGGTACAGGTCGATCTGATTTTCCAAACCAAATTAATAATGTATTAGCATTTCCAGGTATTTTTAGAGGTGCATTGGATGTTGAAGCCACTCATATTAACGAAGATATGAAAAAGGCAGCTGTAGAAGCTATCGTTCATTTAATAGACGAAAATGAGTTACATCCTGATTACTGTATACCAGGACCATTTGATAAAAGAGTAGCTCCATCAGTAGCCAAAAATGTAGCTAAAGCTGCTATGGAATCCGGTGTAGCAAGAATTAAAATTGATACACAAGAAATATTTGATAAAACTATGAAACTTACTGACTTAAAATAGATTAAACGAATAGCTATATTTTTAGTACTATTATGATTTATACAAAAAATATAAAGTCTTTTTAAATGAAGTAACAGAGGATATTTGGAGGTTTACCAATGTTTAAAGATTTTTTTAATCGAAGCAAGAAAAAGAAATATTTAACAGTTCAAGATTCTAAACAAAATGATGTACCTGCTGGTATAATGACAAAATGTCCTAATTGCAAAAAAATAATGTATACAAAAGAATTGAATGAAAATTTAAATGTATGCTTTAATTGTGATCATCATATAGCTTTAACCGCATATAAAAGAATAGAAGCAATTTCAGACGATGGATCATTTATAGAATTTGATAGAGGTATGACATCTGCTAACCCATTAGACTTTCCTGGGTATGAAGAAAAAATTGAAAAAGATCAGCAGAAGACTGGACTTAATGAAGCGTTAGTGTCTGGTACTGCGAAATTAGACGGAATACAATATGGTGTCGCAGTTATGGATGCTCGTTTTAGAATGGGAAGCATGGGCTCTGTAGTTGGTGAAAAAATATGTAGAATTATTGATTATTGTACAGAACATCGTTTGCCATTTATTCTGTTTTCTGCGAGTGGTGGAGCTAGAATGCAAGAGGGAATTATTTCTTTAATGCAAATGGGGAAAACAAGTGTTTCTTTAAAAAGACATTCTGATGCAGGACTATTATATATTTCTTACATAACTAATCCCACTACTGGAGGGGTTTCTGCAAGTTTTGCTTCGGTTGGAGATATTAATTTAAGTGAACCTAAAGCACTAATCGGATTTGCTGGTAGACGTGTTATAGAACAAACAATTAATGAAAAGTTACCTGATGATTTCCAAACTGCTGAGTTTTTATTAGAGCATGGTCAACTTGATAAAGTCATTCATCGAAAAGATATGCGTGAGACTTTATCAAATATTTTAAAAATCCATCAAGAGGTGAGTAACTAATGTTAGATTTTGAAAAACCACTTTTTGAAATTAGAAATAAAATTGATTCTTTAAAAGAATCCCAAGAAAAAAACGAAGTTGATCTTCAAGATGAAATAGATATGCTGGAAGCATCATTAAAAAGAGAAACTACAAAAGTGTACACTAATCTAAAACCTTGGGATCGTGTTCAAATCGCTCGTTTACCAGAAAGACCAACCACATTAGATTATATTCCCTATATTTTTGATTCATTTATTGAGTTACATGGCGATAGAAGTTTTAGGGATGATCCAGCAATGATTGGTGGAATTGGTTACTTAGATGGTAAGTCAGTAACAGTTATAGGCCAACAACGTGGTAAAGACACGAAAGATAATATTTATCGTAATTTTGGTATGGCTCACCCAGAAGGGTATAGAAAAGCTTTGCGTTTAATGAAACAAGCAGAGAAATTTAATCGTCCAATATTTACTTTTATAGATACTAAAGGTGCTTATCCGGGTAAAGCAGCTGAAGAAAGAGGTCAAAGTGAATCAATTGCAAAAAATTTGATGGAAATGGCTTCATTAACGGTACCAGTTATTGCTGTTGTTATTGGTGAAGGCGGAAGTGGCGGCGCTTTAGGAATTGGAATCTCAAATCGTGTTCTGATGCTTGAAAATAGTACTTATTCAGTTATTTCACCTGAAGGAGCAGCTGCACTTTTATGGAAAGATAGTAACTTAGCTCAAATTGCCGCTGAAACTATGAAAATCACTGCGCTTGATTTACTAGATTTAGGTATTATAGATGAAGTGATTAATGAGCCACTTGGTGGTGCACAAAAAGATGAAGAAGTACAAGCTTTATCAATTAAGAAAATGTTCCTTAAACATTTAAATGAATTAAATCAACTCACACCTGAAGAATTAGCAAATGATCGTTTTGAAAAATTTAGAAAAATTGGTTCAGTTGTGGAGTAATTTTGTATAGCTATTAGTCTAATTGTTAGGCTTTTAGCTCTTTTTTTTATGTTGTAATAAAAATTACATTTTTAAAACGTTTACATCTATGAATTGTCTTTCTTTTAATGGAACGTTAAAAAAATTTATGGTAATTTAGAGTTGAAGATAAATCTAGTTAAGGAAAGGTATGTCGTCATGAAGAAGATTGCAGTTTTAACTAGCGGAGGAGATTCTCCGGGTATGAACGCTGCTGTTCGTGCAGTGACTCGGACAGCAATTTACAATAATATTGAAGTTTATGGTGTTTATCAAGGTTACCAAGGTTTACTTGATGATGATATTCATAAGCTTGAATTGGGTTCAGTAGGGGATACAATTCAACGAGGAGGAACTTTCCTCTTTTCCGCAAGGTGCCCTCAGTTCAAAGAAGAGGATGTACGTAAGAAAGCTATTGAGAATTTACGTAAACGTGGTATCGAAGGTTTAGTTGTTATTGGAGGAGATGGCAGCTATAGAGGGGCACAACGAATTAGTGAGGAATGTAAAGAAATTCAAACAATTGGTATTCCTGGTACAATTGATAATGATATTAATGGTACAGATTTTACAATTGGTTTTGATACTGCATTAAACACTATTATTGAATCAGTCGATAAGATTAGAGATACGGCATCAAGTCACGCAAGAACGTTTATTGTTGAAGTTATGGGGCGTGATTGTGGAGATTTAGCTTTATGGGCTGGATTATCTGTAGGTGCTGAAACGATTGTTTTACCAGAAGTCAATACAGATATTAAGGATGTAGCTGAAAAGATTGAACAGGGTATTAAAAGAGGAAAAAAACATTCTATCGTTATGGTTGCAGAAGGTTGTATGAGCGGCCAAGAATGTGCAGATGAGTTAACGAAGTATATTAACATTGATACACGAGTATCAGTGTTAGGTCACATTCAACGTGGCGGTAGCCCATCTGGTGCTGATCGAGTATTAGCTTCTCGACTTGGTGGATATGCTGTTGAACTATTAAAACAAGGCGAGACAGCTAAAGGTGTTGGCATTAGAAATAATCAATTAACTTCTACGCCGTTTGATGAAATTTTTGCTGAAAGTGATCGCAAATTTAATAGTCAAATGTATGAATTAGCAAAAGAATTATCAATTTAAATTTATTTGGGAGGATTATAAAAATGAGAAAGACTAAAATTGTATGTACAATAGGACCAGCTTCAGAATCAGAGGAAATGCTCGAAAAACTAATGAATGCAGGAATGAACGTTGCGCGTTTAAATTTCTCACATGGTAGTCATGAAGAACATAAAGCAAGAATTGATACAATTCGTAAAGTTGCTAAACGTTTAAATAAAACAATTGGCTTGTTATTGGATACTAAAGGGCCAGAAATTCGTACTCACAATATGAAAGATGGACTTATTGTTTTAGAAAAAGGCAAAGAAGTCATTGTAAGCATGAATGAAGTTGAAGGAACACCTGAAAAATTCTCTGTAACATATGAAAATCTAATCAATGATGTCAATATTGGATCATATATACTATTAGATGATGGTTTAGTTGAACTTCAAGTCAAAGAAATTAACAAAGATAAAGGCGAAGTTAAATGTGATATCTTAAATACTGGTGAATTAAAAAATAAAAAAGGTGTTAACTTACCTGGTGTTAAAGTTAATTTACCTGGTATCACTGATAAAGATGCCGATGATATCAGATTTGGTATAAAGGAAAATGTAGACTTTATAGCTGCAAGTTTTGTAAGACGTCCAAGTGATGTTTTAGATATCCGTCAAATTCTTGAAGAAGAAAAAGCAGAAATAACAATTTTCCCTAAAATTGAAAACCAAGAAGGTATCGATAATATTGAAGAAATTCTTGAAGTATCTGATGGATTAATGGTAGCACGTGGTGATATGGGTGTTGAAATTCCGCCAGAAAGCGTACCAATGGTTCAAAAAGATTTAATTAGAAAATGTAATAAATTAGGAAAACCTGTAATTACTGCGACTCAAATGCTTGATTCTATGCAACGTAATCCACGTGCGACACGTGCAGAAGCAAGTGACGTAGCTAATGCAATATACGATGGTACTGACGCGGTAATGTTATCAGGTGAAACTGCAGCAGGTCAATATCCTGAAGAAGCTGTTAAAACTATGCGTAATATTGCAGTTTCTGCTGAAGCAGCGCAAGACTATAAAAAATTATTAAGTGATCGTACTAAATTAGTTGAAACTTCATTAGTAAATGCAATTGGTGTTTCTGTTGCACATACTGCCTTAAACTTAAATGTAAAAGCTATTGTAGCAGCAACTGAAAGTGGTTCAACAGCACGTACGATTTCTAAATATCGTCCACATTCAGATATCATTGCTGTAACACCTAGCGAAAAAACTGCTAGACAATGTGCAATTGTATGGGGAGTAAATCCGGTCGTTAAAGAAGGACGTAAAACAACTGATGCTTTACTAAATAATGCTGTAGCAACAGCAGTAGAAACTGGTAGAGTTTCAAACGGAGATTTAATTATTATTACTGCTGGTGTACCTACTGGAGAAAAAGGAACTACAAATATGATGAAAATCCACTTAGTAGGTGATGAGATTGCTAAAGGTCAAGGTGTTGGTAGAGGATCTGTTGTAGGCCATGCAATTGTCGCAGATAGTGCTAGTGATTTAGAAGGTAAAGATTTATCTGATAAAGTTATTATTACAAATTCTGTTGATGAAACATTAGTACCATATGTTGAAAAAGCTATAGGTCTAATTACAGAAGAAAATGGTATTACTTCACCAAGCGCAATTATAGGTTTAGAAAAAGGCATACCTACTGTTGTTGGTGTAGAACAAGCAACCAAAGAAATTAAAAATGATATGTTAGTGACTTTAGATGCGTCACAAGGTAAAGTGTTTGAAGGTTATGCTAACGTCCTTTAATTTAACAAATGATAAATTAAAAAAGAAGATTTGATAATCACAAAGCTTTAAAGCTATTCATAAGAGAGCCTGGAACATTGATTTATGTTCCAGGCTCTTATTATTTAGGGGAGTTGATTATTGAAATTAAAAATGATTAAATCAACCTTTTATAACACTAATTATTGATTTTAAAGTAGAACACCAAATGTCATCTTTATTTGAATAATAAAAGTAATAAAAGAATGATTGATTGAAAGATAATGATTGTAGAAATTGACATGATAAGGTTAGAGGCTTCTAGATGACGTTAATCAGTAGAAAGTAAGGAAAGTATATCACTCAGATGAATTAAAAAATCGACACTAGTAATGAGAAATTACTAAGTGTCGATGTAAATTTTATCGTGATTCTTTATCAGCTTTTTTGTATCTTAAGTACATTAAACCTAATAAAATAAACCAAATAGGCGTGCAGTAAATCGCTCTTCTTGTATCAACATTTATAAATAACAAGGCAAATACAAAAACAAAGAAAATAAGTATAAGGTATCCCATGTATTGACCGCCTGGTAGTTTATATGTCGCTTTCTTATGAAGTTCTGGATTTTTACGACTATAGTTAATATAAGCAATAATAATTAATGCCCAAACCACAACAAATAATACTGTAGAAATCGTAGTAACATAAGTAAATACAAGTGTTGCATCAGGGAATATGTAATTCAGTAGTGCTGCAATTAACAATAAAGCTGATGATGCAATGATCGCTTTATGTGGCACACCGTGTTTATTAGTACTAGCAAATGTTGGTGGTGCTTGATTTTGGTTTGAAAGTCCATAAAGCATTCTGCTGTTTGAGAAAATACCACTGTTACATGAAGAGGCAGCAGCTGTTAAAACAACGAAATTAATTATTCCTGCTGCAAACGGTATACCAATTAATGCAAACAATCTAACGAATGGACTATTATCTGGATCTACTTTATCCCATGGAATAATGGACATGATGACTGCTAATGCACCAACATAAAAGATTAAAATTCTAATAGGTACACTATTGATAGCTTTAGGTATAGTTTTTTCTGGATCTTTTGTCTCTCCTGCAGTAACACCAATCATTTCAATACCAACAAATGAGAACAATGCCATTTGGAATGACATAAAGAATCCAGAAGCTCCTTTTGGAAAAATTCCATGTTGATACAAATGAGTTAAACTTGTGTTACCAAATGGTGTCTTGAATGCGAATAAAATCATGATTACACCTATAACGATTAAAGCAATGATTGTAACTATTTTAATGATTGCGAACCAGAATTCAAGCTCACCAAACAACTTTGCACTTAATAAATTGAAAGACATTAGAATAAGTACACAGAATAAAGCACTAATCCAATTAGGTATGTCTGGGAACCAAAAACTTATATATTTGGCAACTGCAGTCACTTCAGCCATACCAGTAATAATCCAACATAGCCAGTAAGTCCAACCCGTTACAAATCCTGCGAACGGTCCTATATATGTGTTGGTCACGTCAGCAAAAGATTTGAAATTCGTATTTTGAATAATAATTTCTCCCAATCCACGCATGAACATAAATAACATGAACCCTATAATAATATAAGTAAGTAATATTGAGGGACCAGTCATTGCGATAGTTTGTCCGGCACCTAGGAACAGACCAGTTCCTATAGCACCTCCGATGGCAATTAATTGAACATGTCTATTGCTCAATTCTCTTTGTAAATTCTCAGCCATAAGACAACTCCCTTACTATAAGATATATATATTATGCACTTATAATGCAATTTATACAATTCTTTTCGAAAAAAAGTGTGAAAATTCACCATAATCATTATTAATATTTATTAATCATTCTTGATAACTAAACGAAAAGACATAATGAAATGTGATTTTTTGGACGAGATAAGTTTTGGAAAACCCGTGTTGTTAAGGGTTTTAGAAGAAAAATATTATAAGTGGCGACTAGACATTTTTCTCGTACTGATATGAGAATGTTTTTAATGTTTCACAAATTGTTTGAATTTAGCTATAATATTTATTGAAAGCCATTTCATAAAGAAACAGTAAAGGGGAAATTTATCATGGCAGAATTAAAAAGAGGTTTAGAAGGGGTTATTGCAGCTGAAACTAAAATTAGCTCAATAATTGACAGTCAGTTAACATATGCGGGCTATGATATTGACGATCTCGCAGAAAACGCGCAATTTGAAGAAATAATTTTTTTACTATGGAATTATAGACTTCCTAATGAAAATGAGTTAAATGAATTAAAAGAAAAATTATTTGCTTATATGACTCTTAATAATAGAGTATACAAGCACTTTGAGGAGTATGTGACGGATCATGTACATCCAATGACTGCTCTACGTACATCAGTATCATATGTAGCTCATTTTGATCCAGAAGCGGAAAATGAATCTGATGAGAATAAATATGATAGAGCTATTCGTATTCAAGCTAAAATCGCTTCTTTAGTAACGGCTTTCGCTAGAGTTAGAGACGGTAAAGAACCTGTCAAACCTAATTCTGAACTTAGTTATGCATCAAATTTCTTATATATGTTAAGGGGAGAACTACCAACAGAAGTTGAAGTTGAAGCATTTAATAAGGCATTAATTTTACATGCTGATCATGAACTTAACGCATCTGCATTTACGGCACGTTGCGCAGTATCTTCATTATCAGATATGTATTCAGGTGTTGTTGCAGCTATTGGTTCATTAAAAGGACCATTACATGGTGGTGCAAATGAACGAGTGATGTCAATGCTTAAAGAAATAGGAAGCATTGATAATGTAGATCACTATTTAGATGAAAGATTTGCAAATAAAGATAAAATTATGGGCTTTGGTCATCGTGTTTATAAAGATGGTGATCCAAGAGCTAAATATTTAAGAGAAATGAGCCGTAAAATCACTGAAGAAACAGGGCAAAGTGAACTGTTTGAAATGTCATTAGCCATTGAGAAGAGAATGAAAGAAGAAAAAGGACTTATTCCTAATGTCGATTTCTTTAGTGCTACAGTCTATCATAGTATGAATATTCCACATGACTTATTCACACCAATATTTGCAGTAAGTCGTACTTCTGGCTGGATTGCTCATATTTTAGAGCAATATCGAGACAATAGAATTATGCGACCAAGAGCTAAATATATAGGTGAACAAAATCGTAAATATGTGCCTATTGAAGAAAGACCATAAAATAAATTAGTATTATAACTTTAAAATATGGAGGTTAATTGTATGTCTGCAGAAAAAATAACACAGAGTAAAGATGGTTTAAATGTACCTAATGAACCTATTATTCCGTTTATTATTGGTGATGGTATTGGACCAGATATTTGGAAAGCAGCTAGCCGAGTAATCGATGCTGCTGTTGAAAAAGCGTATAATGGAGAAAAACGTATAGAATGGAAAGAAGTCTTAGCAGGTCAAAAAGCTTATGATGAAACTGGAGAATGGTTGCCACAAGAAACGTTAGAAACAATCAAAGAATATTTAATTGCTGTTAAAGGTCCTTTAACAACTCCAATTGGTGGTGGAATTCGTTCATTAAACGTAGCACTGAGACAAGAGTTAGATTTATTCACTTGTTTACGTCCGGTACGTTGGTTCAAAGGCGTTCCTTCACCAGTTAAGCGACCTGAAGATGTTGATATGGTTATTTTCCGTGAAAATACCGAAGATATATATGCAGGGATAGAATTTAAACAAGGTACATCAGAAGTAAAAAAAGTTATAGATTTCTTACAAAATGAAATGGGAGCAACTAATATTCGTTTCCCTGAAACTTCTGGTATTGGTATAAAGCCAGTATCTAAAGAAGGTACAGAACGTCTAGTAAGAGCAGCTATTCAATATGCACTTGATAATAATCGTAAATCAGTAACTTTAGTTCATAAAGGTAATATTATGAAATTTACTGAAGGTTCATTTAAGCAGTGGGGCTATGATTTAGCTCATAATGAATTTGGTGATAAAGTGTTTACATGGCAACAATATGATGAAATTGTTGAACAAAAGGGTAAAGATGCTGCGAATGAAGCACAAAGTAAAGCTGAACAAGAAGGTAAAATTATTATTAAAGACTCTATTGCTGATATCTTCTTACAACAAATATTAACTCGTCCAGCTGAACATGATGTTGTGGCAACTATGAATTTAAATGGTGACTATATCTCTGATGCTCTTGCAGCTCAAGTTGGAGGCATTGGTATTGCGCCTGGTGCTAATATTAACTATGAAACTGGACATGCTATTTTTGAAGCAACACATGGTACTGCACCTAAATATGCTGGTTTAAATAAGGTTAATCCGTCATCAGAAATTTTAAGTTCAGTTTTAATGCTTGAACATTTAGGTTGGCAAGAAGCCGCAGATAAAATCACTGACTCTATTGAGGCAACAATTGCTTCAAAAATCGTAACATATGATTTTGCGCGTCTTATGGATGGTGCAAAAGAAGTTTCAACATCTGATTTTGCTGATGAACTAATTAAGAATATTAGATAATTTTTTAATAACTTTTTATAAAAATTTCAAAGAACCTGAGACATAAAATATTAGTGTCTCAGGTTTTTTTATTAACAATAAATTTAAAATAAACCTATTTCTATCTTATCTTGAACATTCACTCTGCTTAAATTTCATATTTCTTTTATTAAAGTTTCCTTTAAGAAAATATATGTTGAAGTTACTATTTCGTATAATTGTTAAGGGTAAATTTATAACTTTTATTAAGATTATGTAAATTTGATGTGTAGCTATATTATTTCTATTTGAATATCAGTTATAATATAAATGTATAAAAAGATTAGGAGGCACACTATGTCACAAAAAATATTAGTGGTTGATGATGAGCAATCCATCGTGACCTTACTAAAATATAATTTAGAAACAGCAGGGTATATAGTCGAAGTCGCTTATGATGGTGAAGAGGCATTGAAAAAAGTTGAAACAGAACAACCGGAACTAATTGTATTAGACGTTATGTTGCCAAAAAAAGATGGTATAGAAGTATGTAAAACAATCAGGTCTGATAAAAATTTAGTACCGATTTTAATGTTGACAGCAAAGGACGATGAATTTGATCGAGTTTTAGGGCTTGAACTAGGTGCTGATGACTATATGACAAAACCATTTTCACCTAGAGAGGTAGTTGCCAGAGTTAAAGCAATATTAAGACGTTCTCAATTTGTAAATGAAATTGAGAAGGAAGATGTTGATGATGAAGATATTATCATTGGTTCAATTAGAATTCGACCTGAATTCTTTGAAGTCTATAAAGAAGATGAATTATTAGAATTGACGCCAAAAGAATTTGAATTGTTATTATATTTAATTGAAAGACAAGGAAGAGTTATTACTCGAGAACATATGTTGAATTCAGTGTGGAATTATGAATTCGCTGGAGATTCTCGAATTGTTGATGTACATATAAGCCACTTAAGAGATAAATTGGAAGAAAATCCTAAGCAACCTAAATTGATAAAGACTGTACGTGGTTTAGGTTATAAACTGGAGAGACCTAAAGCTTAATGTTGAAGTTCCATTTGCGTTTATTACTATTAATTAGTACTATTACAATCATTAGTTTTATTGGTTTAGGCGCTATCATTCACAACACAATTTATCAAACATTAACTAGTAATCAAATTAAAAGCTTAGATAGTGAAGCCCGTAATTATGTTAATCTCTTTAATAATAATAAAGAGAAAGAAATCACTAATATAGCTCATAATGAAAAAAATATCATATTAATAAAAGAAAAAGAAAAAGATAAAATTATTTACTCAAGTGGAAATATTAAAGATATTGACCATAGAATTGATAATGAAGCTAATCCTTCGAAATTAATCAATAAAAACACAAAACTCGGTATGCGTTACACCTATAAGAATACAATAGATGATAAAACAATATACATAAGTGGAATTAATAATGAAATTATTGATTTACAAAAGGATTTATGGAAATACTTGTCTATTGTTGGAGTCATTGTATTATTTACGGTCTATTTAGCAAGTAGAAGTATCAATCGAACATATATTAGACCTATCAATGAAGTAACTTATGCTACATCACTTCTAGCAGATGGATATTACCATGTTCGTGTTCCAGAAAGTAATGTGAAGGAAACTAGGGCATTATTTGTGACTACAAATGACTTAGCACGACGATTGCAAAAATTAAACAATAGTCAAAAAATTCAATCCAATAGATTAAAAACTACCTTAGAAAATATACCGAGTTCAGTACTGATGATTGATAAACATGGAGAAATTGTAGTTGCTAATCATGCTTATTATCAGGTGTTTAACCCTGATCAAATGGTAGAAAATAAAAGTTACATTGGTTTCATAGATGATAGTATTGAAAAATTAATTATTGAAAGTTTTAGAACTGAAAAAGTTATCTATGAACAATTAGAAGTTGCTATTAATAACGTACATACTAAATATTTCGATGTATCTTGTATCCCCATTTTAACTAAATCTAAAAAAAATTTACAAGGTATGGTGGTTGTGCTTCATGACATTACTAATTTGCAGAAATTAGAAAACCTTAGAAGGGAATTTGTTGCAAATGTGTCACATGAACTAAAAACACCGATTACTTCAATCAAAGGTTTTGCAGAAACTCTGATTGAAGGTGCTAAAAATGATGAACAATCGCTTGATATGTTTTTAAATATTATTTTAAAAGAATCTAATAGAATAGAGTCATTGGTTACAGACTTATTAGATTTATCACATATAGAACAGCAAAAAGAACTTGAAATAAATTACATGAATTTATCTGAATTAGCTATTAATATAATAGATAATTTGCAAACACAAGCATACAATAAGAGAATCAAAATACAATCTGAAATTGAAAAAGATGTCATCATTGAGGCACATGAAAATAAAATAGCGCAAGTTATTACTAATTTGCTATCAAATGCTATAAATTATTCTTCAGAAGATAATAAGGTAATAGTAAGAGTATATAGAAATGACAATAAAGTTTATTTAGAGATTCAAGATTATGGTATTGGTATAAGTGAAACAGATCAAAAGCGTATATTTGAACGTTTCTATCGTGTAGATAAAGCGAGAAGTAGAGATTCAGGTGGTACAGGACTTGGTCTGTCTATAACAAAACATATTGTTGAAGCACATAATGGTAGAATAGACGTGAAAAGTGCACCTGGCAAAGGTTCGATATTCAAAGTTCTATTTAATGATAATTAAATTTGAGGGCACTACATTGTCGGTACAGACAATGTGGTGTCCTTTGTTGTAGTGATTATTTAGAAATATAATGTTAAGACTTATGCTATTAATTAAAATCAAAATACATCTTGTCATTGACAGACATAAGATGAGTGGAAATTTTTTAAGAAACATTTAACTTAATATTTCTTTAGCATTTATAAGTTAAATATTAGTAATAGCTAATGCGTAGTGAATACTAAACTCGCTTACTCGTTATGTATTTGTATATATGCTAAAATATATGTAAATCTGTTCTGGAGGTTACGTATTTTGAATAAATTAGTATTAATAGATGGTAATAGTCTAAGCTTTAGAGCGTTTTATGCTCTCCCTTTACTTTCAAACCATGCAGGTATTCATACAAATGCAGTTTACGGCTTTGCTATGCTCTTAGAAAAAATAATTAAAGAAGAAAAACCGAATCATTTTTTAGTTGCATTTGATGCAGGTAAAACGACTTTCAGACATTCTAAGTACAGTGAATATAAAGGTGGTCGTCAAAAGACTCCACCTGAATTAAGTGAGCAATTTCCATATATTCGTCAACTTTTAGATGCGTATCATATTAAAAGATATGAACTTGATAATTATGAAGCTGATGACATTATAGGAACATTAAGTAGACAAGCTGATGAAGAAGATTTTGAAACCATTATCATTACAGGTGATAGAGACTTAACTCAATTAGCCACTGATAATGTTACAATATATTATACAAAAAAAGGTGTTACCGACGTTGATCATTATACACCTAAATTTATAGCAGAGAAATATAATGGTTTAGTGCCGAAACAAATTATCGATATGAAAGGTCTAATGGGGGATACCTCTGACAATATTCCTGGCGTTGCTGGTGTCGGCGAAAAGACGGCTATTAAATTACTTAATCAATTTGAGTCAGTAGAAGGGGTCTATGAACATATTGAGGAGGTCACTGCAAAAAAATTAAAAGAAAAACTCATCAATAGTAAAGATGATGCCTTAATGAGTAAAGATTTAGCAACAATCAATGTTCACAGTCCGATTGAAGTATCATTAGAAGATACAAAATTAACTCTACAAGACGACACTACAGAAAAAATTGAACTATTTAAAAAGCTAGAATTTAAACAACTATTAGCAGATATAGACACATCCTCTACGAATGAAGAAGTCATAGATAAAACTTTTGAAATTGAGCAAGACTTTCAAAATGTAGATTTGAATGATTTAAACGAAGCGGTAATACATTTTGAACTCGAAGGCACTAATTATCTTAAAGACACTATTCTCAAGTTTGGTTTTTATACAAATCATCAACATGTAGTGATAAATGCTGAGGATGTAAAGGATTATAAACATTTAGTTCAATGGCTTGAAGATAAAAATACAACTAAAATTGTCTATGATGCAAAAAAAACTTATGTATCTGCTCATCGATTAGGGATTAATATAGAAAATATTGAATTTGATGTTATGTTAGCAAGCTATATTATTGACCCATCACGTTCTATTGATGACGTTAAATCTGTGGTAAGTTTATATGGACAAAATTATGTAAAAGATAATATTACAATATTTGGGAAAGGTAAGAAACATCATATACCTGAAGAACCAATTCTAAACGAACACATTGCCTCTGTGACAGAAGCTATAGCAGCTGTAACTCCAACCATGAAATCACAGTTAGAAGATTATAATCAAATTGAACTGTTGAAAGATTTAGAATTACCATTAGCAAGAATTTTAAGTGAAATGGAAGAAATTGGTATATATACCGATATCAATGATTTGAAAGAAATGGAATTCGAAATTCAAAAAAAATTGGATGTATTAATATCCAATATTCATGAGTCGGCTGGTGAAGCGTTTAATATCAATTCTCCTAAGCAATTAGGTGTTGTTTTATTTGAAACATTACAATTGCCTGTCATTAAGAAGACCAAAACGGGCTATTCAACAGCTGTAGACGTATTAGAAAAACTACAAGGTGAGCATCCTATTATAGATGATATTTTAGAATATAGACAACTTGCTAAGTTGCAATCTACGTATGTAGAGGGATTACAAAAAGTAATAAGCAAAGATCATAGAATTCACACACGTTTTAATCAAACGCTTGCTCAAACTGGTAGATTATCAAGTATAGATCCTAATTTACAAAATATACCTATACGATTAGAAGAAGGAAGAAAGATTAGAAAGGCCTTTAAACCAACTTCTAAAGATAGTGTGATTTTATCTGCTGATTATTCACAAATTGAGTTACGTGTACTTGCTCATATTACGCAAGATGAAAGTTTAAAACATGCATTTATAAACGGACATGATATTCACACTGCAACAGCAATGAAAGTATTTAATGTTGAATCTGACCAGGTTGATAGTTTAATGAGACGTCAAGCAAAAGCTGTTAACTTTGGTATTGTATATGGTATCAGCGATTATGGATTGAGTCAGAGCTTGGGTATTACTAGAAAACAAGCAAAAGCATTTATTGATGATTATTTAGCTAGTTTTCCAGGTGTAAAACAATATATGTCAGACATTGTTAAAGATGCAAAAGCACAAGGTTATGTGGAAACACTACTTCATCGTCGTCGATACATTCCTGATATAACAAGTAGAAACTTTAATTTAAGAAGTTTTGCAGAAAGAACAGCAATGAATACACCCATACAAGGTAGTGCAGCTGACATAATAAAATTAGCAATGGTTAAATTCAGTGAAAAGATTAAAGAAACTAAATATCATGCTAAGTTATTATTACAAGTTCATGATGAACTCATATTTGAAATACCAAAATCAGAAGTAGAAGATTTTAGTAAATTTGTAGAAGAAATTATGGAACAAGCATTAGTGCTCGATGTACCTTTAAAAGTAGATTCGAATTATGGTGCAACATGGTACGATGCTAAATAAAGAAAGGATAATATCATGCCTGAACTACCTGAAGTTGAACATGTTAAAAGAGGTATTGAGCCATTTATAAAAAGTGCAAAAATAGAGAAAGTAACTTTTGCTAAAAATGTAATTAACGGTAAGAATAATAACCGTGAGACGATTATAAAAGGTATGGAATTAGATACTTTTAAAAAACTTACTGAAGGTTATGTTATAAAAAAAGTTGAAAGAAGAAGTAAGTACATTATTTTTTATATAGCGGATCATGACGATGATAGAATCTTAGTTAGTCATTTAGGTATGGCAGGCGGATTCTTTGTTGTTAATAACCTTGATGAGATAAGTACACCGAATTATCGAAAGCATTGGCAAGTCATTTTCGATTTGGATAATAAACAAAAATTAGTCTATTCTGATATCAGACGGTTTGGAGAAATTAGAAATATAGTCAATTTTGATAGTTATCCATCTTTATTAGAAATCGCTCCAGAACCATTTGAAGAGGTGGCATTTGAACACTATTTAGAATGTTTGACAATGAAAAAATATAAGAATAAACCAATAAAACAAACGATTCTTGATCATCGTGTTATAGCAGGAGCTGGAAATATCTATGCCTGTGAAGCTTTATTCAGAGCTGGTATTACTCCGGATAAAATTACTAATTCACTCACTAAACAAGAAAGAAAATCCCTCTTTTATTATGTTCGAGAAGTTTTAGAAGAGGGTATAAAATATGGAGGTACTAGTATTTCAGATTATAGGCATGCAGATGGTAAAACTGGACAAATGCAATTACATTTAAATGTATATAAACAAAAAAAGTGCAAGGTTTGTGGTCATTCGATTGAAACAAAAGTGATAGCTGGTAGAAATAGTCATTTTTGCCCAAACTGTCAGAGATAAAGGAAGAGTGAAATAATGTCTAAAGTGATTGGGATAACTGGTGGTATTGCCACTGGAAAATCAACAGTTTCAGAATTATTAACAGCATATGGGTTTAAAATCGTAGATGCTGATATTGCTTCACGCGAAGCAGTTAAAAAAGGCTCTAAGGGTCTTGAACAAGTTAAAGAGATTTTTGGGGAAGAAGCAATTGACGAAAATGGTGAGATGAATCGTCAATATGTAGGAGAGATAGTTTTTAATCATCCTGACTTACGCGAGGCTCTTAATGAAATAGTTCATCCTATTGTAAGAGAGATAATGGAACAAGAGAAAAACAATTATCTAGAACATGGATATCATGTAATTATGGATATCCCATTGTTGTACGAAAATGAACTACAAGATACTGTAGATGAAGTTTGGGTGGTTTATACATCTGAAAGTATTCAAATCGATCGTTTAATGGAGAGGAATAATTTATCATTAGAAGATGCTAAAGCACGTGTTTATAGTCAAATATCTATAGATAAAAAAAGTAGGATGGCAGATCATGTGATAGATAATCTAGGTGATAAATTAGAACTTAAACAGAATTTACAAAAATTACTTGAAGAAGAAGGGTATATTCAATCGGAGAGTGAATAGTAAATATAATGAAAATTGTATAGAATGCTTTTATTTTGTTATCACAAAGTGTATGTATTATAAATAATTACATATTAAACGCTAATTAGAGGCAAAAAAGCTGGGACATAATTCCTAGCAAAATAGCCAGTAAATGAGTTTTTTATAAATTCATTTACTGGCTTCTTTATTTATAATACTTCGTATTGTTGGTTCGCTTTCTTAGTTGACAGATTCAGCTTGTAGTCTTCAGCTTATTCTGCGTCTTCAAGAGTCTCGTCATAACACTTTGCCTTTACATTGAAATACTTTTAAAAATAAGGCTTTTTCGTATAATTTAACAAATACCACTAAATTAAATTAACGAGGTACCTTATGCATAAAGATTATAATATGACTCAACTTACTTTACCAAAGGAAACTTCAGTACATATTCCCACACATGATATGTCACAATATGTGAATGATATTGTAAAAAATTCCAGGTACTGAATTCATACAGCATTGTTGCGCAACATTATAGCATCCCAATATGATGTTGAAAGTAGTGTTATATGCTTACACACAATCAGTATTTTCTGGTAGAAAAAATTTCTTAATGATACTATTCGAATGATGTGGTTTTCACAAATTCTAAACCCTTCTTATAAAATGATTAATCGATATAGAGTAAATCCAAAAGTAGATGTTTTATTAGAATCCTTATTTATTCAATTCCATAGTCAATGTTTGAATCAAAATCTTATAAATGATAAAGCTTAATTTATATTTATAGATAAATTTATCGGTAAACGCTTTCATTTAAAAATTAATATGTTATACTATTTCCATAAAGTATAACATATAAAACAAGGGGTGCTTTGAATGGCAACGAATATTGCAATTAACGGTATGGGTAGAATAGGTAGAATGGTGTTACGAATAGCACTAAATAATAAAAATTTAAATGTTAAAGCGATTAACGCTAGTTATCCACCTGAAACAATTGCACATTTACTTAATTATGATACGACGCATGGAGTTTATGATAAAAAAGTTGAACCGATTGAAAGTGGTATTAAAGTGAATGGACATGAAATTAAATTACTTTCTGATCGCAATCCAGAAAATTTACCATGGAATGAGATGGATATTGATGTTGTTATAGAAGCGACAGGTAAATTTAATCACGGAGATAAAGCAGTTGCTCATATTAATGCAGGTGCTAAAAAGGTATTACTCACTGGACCGTCTAAAGGTGGAGACGTTCAAATGATTGTTAAAGGAGTCAATGATAATCAACTTGATATTGATACATACGATATTTTTAGTAATGCATCTTGTACTACTAATTGTATCGGACCAGTTGCAAAAGTCCTCAATGATAAATTTGGAATCATAAATGGTCTGATGACAACTGTTCATGCAATAACAAATGATCAAAAAAATATTGATAATCCACACAAAGATTTAAGAAGAGCACGTTCTTGTAATGAAAGTATTATTCCAACGTCAACAGGTGCTGCTAAAGCACTTAAAGAAGTATTGCCTGAAGTTGAAGGTAAACTTCATGGAATGGCTTTAAGAGTACCAACAAAAAATGTCTCTCTCGTTGATTTAGTTGTTGATTTAGAACAGAATGTTACAGTTACACAAGTTAATGATGCATTTAAAAATGCCGATTTATCAGGTGTTCTTGATGTTGAAGAAGCTCCTTTAGTTTCTGTAGACTTTAACACAAATCCTCATTCAGCAATTATTGATTCTCAATCTACGATGGTTATGGGACAAAATAAGGTGAAAGTTATCGCTTGGTATGATAATGAATGGGGTTATTCGAATAGAGTTGTTGAAGTAGCTGACAAAATTGGACAATTAATTGATGATAAAGCAATGGTAAAAGCCATTTAATTAAATATTTATACTTACACTAAACCTGAGATAGCCATATTATCTCAGGTTTATTTATATACAAATAGCCCTAAACAAAGTTGAAGCACCATTGATGTTATTATAGATAACCAATTAGCTTTAGACATATTTCTAGATACTTTCTTTATAAAAAAATGATCCATAGTCATTATTTATTAATCAAGTTGAGATGATTTTGAAATGAGGTGATTTTAACGAATCATCTTTCAAATTATAATTTAATAATGGTACTTTTGGTCGTATTTATAAAATTGTGTAGTACATTTAAATGGTTGAAATTCATTTAATATGGTTAATCACGTTAAAATGTATTATTTTTAATAAATAACATAGCATTCTAAAACCTTTATTTATAAGACAATTTTTCCTTTTTTACACATAGTGGTATTAACAATGTATCATTACATTCTTTCGTTTATAGTTGCAATTGACCTTTCTTTTTTACACAGTACTTTTATAGTATAATGTACGGTGATTAAACTTGGGAGGGTGACATATATGAAATGCCCAAAATGTAATTCTACACATTCCAGAGTGGTTGATTCAAGACATGCAGATGAGGCCAATGCGATTAGACGTAGAAGAGAATGTGAAAATTGCGGAACGCGTTTTACAACATTTGAACATATTGAAGTTAGTCCATTAATAGTAGTGAAGAAAGATGGGACTAGAGAACAATTTTTAAGAGAAAAAATATTAAATGGTTTAGTAAGATCTTGCGAGAAACGACCAGTACGTTATCAACAACTTGAAGACATAACTAATAAAGTGGAGTGGCAACTTAGAGATGAGGGACAAACTGAAATTTCTTCTAGAGAAATTGGAGAGCATGTTATGAATTTGTTAATGCATGTTGACCAAGTTTCCTATGTAAGATTTGCATCTGTATATAAAGAATTCAAAGATGTTGATCAACTCTTAGAGTCAATGCAAGGTATCTTGAGTGATAATAAACGGAGTGATAAATAGATGGGGTTACAAACCTATGAATATGGTCTAAAACCACAAGATGGATTTGAGGTGATTACACATTTCGAATTCACCTCACAACATTTAGATATTTTAAATCGACTATTCACCCCTTTAATCGGAGTTGAATCAATTGGACTCTATCATTTTATGAGTCAATTCATAGATGAAAGTCAACAACTCGGGTTAACGCATTATATATTCATGAATGAACTAAAAATTAACTTATTAGATTTCAGGGAGCAAATGGACAATTTAGAGGCTATTGGATTGATTAAAACATTTGTAAGGCATGAAGAAAAGTACTCTCACTTTGTTTATGAGTTAATTCAGCCTCCAACAGCCTATCAATTTTTTAATGATCCTATGTTATCAGTATTTTTATTTAGTGAGGTTGATAAAAAACGTTATCAAGCACTTAAATCTTATTTCGAAAAAGATGAGAAAGATTTAAGCAAATATCAACAGACAACTAGAAAATTTACAGAAGTATTCAACGTACCTAAAAAGGTCAATGTTTCTGATCAAATTAATTTAAAGCAAATCAAACACTATGATGGTATAGATTTATCTAATGAAACTTTTGATTTTGAAATGTTGAGACAGATGTTGAACCATCATTTTATTAGTAATGAAATTATCGATAAAGAAGCTAAGAATTTGATTATACAACTTGCGACACTTTATGGAATTACTGAAGATGGTATGAAAAATGTTATATTAAGTTCCATTACCAGTGCACAACAATTATCTTTTGAAGAAATGCGTAAGAAAGCTAGAACTTATTACCTGATTGAACATGATAATCAATTACCAAAATTAGAGCATCAAACAAATAAAATTAACGATGAAAAAAAAGATCGACAAGCGGAAGATACAACAAATGATTGGTTACAACTGCTAGATGAAACAAGTCCGATTGATATGTTAGCAAGTTGGTCTGATTCGGAACCTACACAGTCGCAAAAAAGTATGATAGAAGAATTGATTAACCGTGAAAAAATGAATTTTGGTGTAATCAATATACTTTTACAGTTTGTTATGTTAAAAGAAGATATGAAGTTGCCAAAATCTTATATTTTTGAAATTGCTTCCAACTGGAAGAAAATTGGTATTTCAAATGCCAAACAAGCATATGAATATGCATTACAAGTTAATCAACCTAAAAATTACGAAACACATTCTAATGATAAACGACAGAACAATCGTGGAAGACAAAATCAATTTTTATCCAAAGAAAAGACACCTAAATGGCTTCAAAATAGGGACGATCAAGAAGAAAATAAAGAAATAAATGATGACACTCTCGAAGAAGATCGACAAGCATTTCTTGAAAAGTTAAATCAAAAGTGGAAGGAGGAAGATAACTAATGAAAAGTTTCAGAAATATCATGGGCGATTCTCAAAATCTAGATAAACGTATACAAAAAATAAAACAAAATGTAATCAATGATACTGACGTTAAACATTTTCTTGAGAAAAATCGTAGTAATATAACTAATGAGATGATAGACGAAGATTTAAATGTTCTTCAAGAGTATAAAGATCAACAAAAAGTTTATGATGGACATCGCTATGATGATTGTCCGAATTTTGTAAAAGGACATGTTCCTGAACTATATATTGAAAATGAAAGAATCAAAATTAGATATCTACCTTGCCCGTGTAAAATTAAACATGATGAGGAACGATTTGATTCACAACTTATTACATCTCACCATATGCAAAGAGATACACTTCATGCAAAGCTCAAAGATATTTATATGAATAATCGAGAGAGACTTGATGTAGCAATGGCAGCTGATCAAATCTGTACAGCAATTACTAACGATGAAAAAGTAAAGGGGTTATATTTATATGGTCCTTTTGGTACAGGAAAATCATTCATATTGGGTGCTATTGCAAATCAACTTAAATCGCAAAAGATTTCATCAACAATTGTATATTTACCAGAATTTATTCGCACTTTAAAAGGTGGCTTTAAAGACGGTAGTTTTGAGAAAAAATTACAACGTGTGCGAGAAGCTAATATTTTGATGTTAGATGATATTGGCGCAGAAGAAGTCACACCGTGGGTAAGAGATGAAGTGATTGGTCCTTTATTACATTATAGAATGGTACATGAACTTCCTACATTTTTTAGTTCTAACTTTAATTATAGTGAGCTTGAGCATCATCTTTCAATAACTAGAGATGGCACTGAAAAGACTAAAGCAGCACGAATTATTGAAAGAATTAAGACTTTATCGACACCTTATTATTTGACTGGTAAAAATTTTAGAAACAATTGAATTTTATAGTATGTGGTGTATAATAGAGATAAATCTTAATCGTTGAAACTATTGAAGATACGATAATTTAATCTCTGTTACACAGAAAGTCATTAATTGATGAGAATATGGCTAACACATTAAATTATTACTACTTCGTTAATATTGATATTTGTAATGAATATCCGGCTCAAGACCGTTATCTTATGTAAAGTATAGTATATGACTGGTCACGTATGCTTTTCATATACTTAACTAGGGTGGTACCACGACAAACTCGTCCCTTGCTAGGGACGAGTTTTTTTATGCTCAGTAAAGTTAATTTATTCAATAAGCCAACGATCAGATGTTTTATTAAATAGGAGGAAAAAATATGAATCAAATTAATATTCAATTTCCAGATGGTAATACAAAAGAATTTGATAAAGGGACTACTACAGAAGACATCGCTCAATCAATTAGTCCAGGATTAAGAAAAAAAGCAGTTGCGGGAAAATTCAATGGTCAACTTGTAGATTTAACACGCCCTTTAGAACAAGATGGAGCTATTGAAATTATTACTCCTGGGAGTGAAGAAGCGTTAGAAGTACTTCGTCATTCAACAGCTCATTTAATGGCACAAGCATTAAAACGTTTATACGGAGACGTTAAATTTGGAGTTGGACCTGTAATAGAAGGCGGATTCTATTATGATTTTGATATGGATGATAAGGTTTCATCGGATGATTTTGATAAAATTGAGAAAACAATGAAACAAATTGTGAACGAAAATCATAAAATTGTAAGAGAAGTAGTTAGTAAAGAAAAAGCAAAAGACTTCTTCAAGGATGACCCTTATAAATTAGAACTTATTGATGCAATTCCTGAAGATGAGAGTGTAACACTTTATACTCAAGGTGAATTTACTGATTTATGTCGAGGTGTACACGTACCTTCTACTTCTAAAATTAAAGAGTTCAAACTATTATCTACAGCTGGTGCTTATTGGCGTGGAAATAGTGATAATAAAATGTTACAACGAATTTATGGTACAGCATTCTTTGACAAAAAAGATTTGAAAGCACATCTAAAAATGTTGGAAGAACGTCGTGAGCGTGATCATCGTAAAATTGGTAAAGATTTAGAATTGTTTACAAACAATCAACTCGTTGGTGCTGGTTTACCATTATGGTTACCAAATGGTGCTACAATACGTAGGGAAATAGAACGTTATATTGTCGATAAAGAAGTAAGTATGGGATACGATCATGTTTACACACCAGTATTAGCCAATGTTGATTTATATAAAACATCTGGTCACTGGGATCATTATCAAGAAGATATGTTCCCAGCAATGAAGTTAGATGAAGACGAAGCAATGGTCTTAAGACCAATGAACTGTCCACATCATATGATGATTTATAAAAACAAACCTCATTCTTATCGCGAATTACCTATACGTATTGCTGAATTGGGTACTATGCATCGTTACGAAGCAAGTGGTGCAGTATCAGGTTTACAACGTGTTCGAGGAATGACATTGAATGATTCCCATATTTTCGTTAGACCTGATCAAATTAAAGAAGAATTTAAACGTGTAGTTAATATGATTCAAGATGTGTACAAAGATTTTGGTTTTGAAGATTATCGCTTCAGATTGAGTTATAGAGATCCTGAAGATAAGCATAAGTACTTTGATGATGATGAAATGTGGGAAAAAGCTGAATCCATGCTTAAAGAAGCATCAGATGAATTAGGTTTAACTTATGAAGAAGCTATTGGTGAGGCAGCATTCTATGGACCTAAGTTAGATGTTCAAGTAAAAACAGCTATGGGAAAAGAAGAAACTCTATCAACAGCACAACTTGATTTTCTTTTACCAGAACGTTTTGACTTAACGTACATTGGTCAAGATGGAGAACAACATCGTCCTGTAGTTATACACCGTGGTGTAGTTTCTACTATGGAACGTTTTGTTGCATTTTTAACAGAAGAAACAAAAGGTGCATTTCCAACTTGGTTGGCGCCTATGCAAGTTGAAATTATTCCTGTAAATATAGATTTACATTATGATTATGCAAGACTTTTACAAGATGAACTAAAATCGCAAGGTGTCCGCGTTGAAATTGATGACCGTAATGAAAAAATGGGATATAAAATTCGTGAAGCTCAAATGAAAAAAATACCTTATCAGATTGTTGTAGGTGACCAAGAAGTAGAGAATCAAGAAGTAAATGTAAGAAAATATGGTTCTGAAAAACAAGAATCAGTTGAAAAAGATGAATTTATTTGGAATGTTATTGATGAAATCCGTTTGAAAAAGCATAGATAAACTTGAAAATATAAAGTATATCATGTATATTACAAATTAATATAATAAATAGAGTTAGAGGTTGCATTATTAATGACTAACTTATCAGAAGTCGTATGGGACATGTGTTGAATAAGTGAAAGGTAATAATGCCGAAATGATGTTATTTCCATAAATTAGCATTGTTGGGACAACTTTCGAATAGAAGTTGTACTGTCACTTTATGTGATGTGCTACCTTATATAGATAAACATTAGTGGTTGCATATCTTAAAGGTATGTAACCACTTTTTACATTATTGATACAGATATAAAGACAAGTGATATAAAAGTAAAATGATATTAATATTATTTTACTTTTATATCATCTATACCAAATTTATCTACAACAATGATATGCATTGATGTGGTAACAAGTTAGCCTCTACTTATGAAGGAAAGGGAGCTTATATGAAAAAGAATAATAAACAAAATGACGGTGTTCAAAGAGGATTAAAAGATAGACATATTTCAATGATTGCCATTGGGGGATGTATAGGAACTGGTCTATTCATGACTTCTGGTGGAGCTATACATGACGCAGGTGCATTGGGTGCTTTGATTGCCTATGCAGTTATTGGAGCGATGGTGTTCTTTCTAATGACGTCGTTAGGGGAGATGGCGACATATTTGCCTGTGTCAGGTTCATTTAGTACTTATGCTACACGCTTTGTCGATCCTTCACTAGGTTTTGCTTTAGGATGGAATTATTGGTTCAACTGGGTGATAACAGTAGCAGCTGATGTTACTATTGCAGCGCAAGTTATACAATATTGGTCCCCTATGCAAGGTATACCAGCTTGGGTCTGGAGTTGTATTTTCCTTATTATTATTTTCGCGCTTAATTCTTTATCCGTTAGAGTATATGGAGAGAGTGAATATTGGTTCGCACTTATCAAAGTAGTTACAGTCATCATATTTATAGGAATTGGTATCTTAACTATTTTAGGGATTATGGGTGGAGAATTTGTAGGATTTGATACGTTTACAAAAGGAGATGGGCCAATACTAGGTGGGAATTTAGGAGGTAGCTTGCTATCAATTCTTGGTGTATTTCTAGTCGCAGGCTTCTCATTCCAAGGAACTGAACTTATTGGTATTACAGCAGGTGAATCTGAAAATCCAGAAAGAGCAGTTCCAAAAGCGATTAAACAAGTATTTTGGCGTATACTTTTATTTTACATTCTAGCTATTTTCATTATTGGTATGTTGATTCCATATGATAGTAAGGCATTAATGGGCGGTGGTGATAGTATAGCTACTTCACCTTTTACATTAGTATTTAAGAATGCTGGATTAGCTTTTGCTGCTTCATTTATGAATGCTGTTATATTAACAAGTGTATTATCAGCAGGTAACTCAGGAATGTATGCTTCAACAAGAATGTTATATTCGATGAGTAAAGATAAATTAGCTTATAATTCTTTTGGAAAAACAAATAAAAGTGGCGTACCTTATGTATCTCTAATTGCAACTGGAGTACTAGTCATTCTTATTTTCGCATTGCAACATTTAAGTGGAGATGCATATGAATACATTGTAGCTGCTAGCGGAATGACTGGTTTTATTGCTTGGGTTGGTATAGCAATCAGTCACTTTAGATTTAGACGCGCATTTGATAAACAAAATTATGATAAATCAAAATTAAAATATAAAGCGAAGTTATTCCCATTTGGTCCGATTTTTGCAGGTATTTTATGTGTAATAGTTATCATTGGACAAGATGTAGATTTTATTAAAACAGGTAACTTTGATATGAATAGATTTTTTATAACTTACATGGGAATACCTGTATTCTTAATTTTCTTCTTTTATCATAAATTTAGATATAAAACTAAAAAGATTCCTCTAAACAAAGTTGACTTAAGGCAAGATGTTTCGATGGAAGAAGTAAGACACCATAAAAATAATTAAAAAATAGTTTGACTTAAACAATAAATATTGATATGATTATTAACGTTGAATACGAAACGAACCAAGTAGAAGCACCCGCTTCTCACCTGTGGCGACGCTGAAGCAGTTGGCAGGTCAATCATGTTACACATTTATTGTGTCTAAGAAGAGCGGGTAGTTATACTCGCTCTTCTTTTTGCTTGGAACAATTTCGTAAAATTCTGGGAGGTGTCAACCATAGCAAAAGATCAAACTCAAATTAATGAGAAAATTCGTGCAAAAGAACTACGCTTAATAGGCCAAGATGGTGAACAAATTGGTGTTAAATCTAAACGTGAAGCTTTAGAAATGGCTGAACGTGTGGATTTAGATTTAGTTGTTGTAGCACCAAATGCAAAACCACCTGTTGCGAGAATAATGGATTATGGTAAATATAAATTCGAACAGCAGAAAAAAGAAAAAGAAATGAAGAAGAAACAAAAAGTCATTAACGTTAAAGAATTACGTTTAAGCCCAACTATTGAAGAACATGATTTCCAAACTAAGTTGAAAAATGGACGCAAGTTCTTATCTAAAGGCGATAAATGTAAAGTTTCAATTCGTTTCAGAGGTCGTGCGATTACACATAAAGAAATTGGTCAGCGTGTGTTAGAAAAATTTGCAGATGAATGTAAAGATATTGCAACTGTTGAACAAAAGCCTAAAATGGAAGGGCGTCAAATGTTTATTATGTTAGCGCCTATCAACGAAAAATAAACGTTAAATTATAGGAGGAAATGAATCATGCCTAAAATGAAAACTCACCGTGGAGCAGCTAAACGTGTTAAAAGAACTGGTTCAGGTCAATTAAAACGTTCTAGAGCTTTCACATCTCACTTATTCGCAAATAAAAATACTAAACAAAAACGTCAATTACGTAAAGCTAAGTTAGTTTCTAAAAGTGATATGAAACGTGTTAAACAATTATTAGCATACAAAAAATAAGATTTTAAACGAATATATATACGATAGAGATCATCTAAGGAGGAATTTATTATGCCACGAGTTAAAGGTGGAACAGTAACAAGAGCACGTCGTAAAAAAACGATTAAATTAGCTAAAGGTTACTTTGGTTCAAAACATACATTATATAAAGTAGCTAAACAACAAGTAATGAAATCAGGTCAATATGCTTTCCGTGACCGTCGTCAACGCAAACGTGATTTCCGTAAATTATGGATTACACGTATTAATGCGGCTGCACGTCAACATGACATTAGCTACTCACGTTTAATGAACGGCTTGAAAAAAGCTGAGATTGATATCAATCGTAAAATGTTATCAGAAATTGCAATCTCAGATGACAAAGCTTTCGCTGAATTAGTATCAAAAGCTAAAGAAGCTTTAAAATAATATTTATACAAGACCTGGGACAATAATCTTTGTCTCAGGTCTTTTTATATGCTTGTTGTTAATATATTATTTAAAAGCATTTAAAAATTGAGTACAATACCCTGATGTAATAGCGGACATATCTTATTTTTTTGTCATTTCATAATACTAGATTGTTTCAAATCATGCTTTGAAACAATCAATATCTACGAAGTCAATAACTAAAAAAAGATAAATTTGCAATCATGTTATGACAGTAAGGTATATAATGTGGCTTTGTTAAAAGTTTTATAATATCAACAATGTAAGATTATGTCTTATTTTAATTATAAATATAATGGTGCTTTTATCGTTTTACATATACATATATTCAATCGCAAAAAATGATAATTTTTGCTAAAATGACTGATAGTATACTATATCTAAAAGGAGATAATCATGTCTAAATTTGATGAACAAATAATTGTTGTAAACAGAGATATTTTATTTAACAAAGATAAGAATGCTTTTAATGGTTTTTTACATAAAAATAATTTCAAAGGAAAAGAAATTTTTAGTGCGTTAAGTAAATATGAAGTGAAAAGACGTGGTGATATGGAAGATGATCCATCGTTTAAACAATTAATATCATATTGCCTACTAGAAAATGAGAAGGGTGAAATCCTTATTTACGAACGTCTTTCTGGTGGTGGAGAAGAACGGTTACATGGTCAGTCATCAATCGGTGTTGGTGGTCATATGAACGATGTTGTTGGAGCTGATTCTATTAATGAAGTTTTAAGAGTTAATGCTCAAAGAGAATTAGAAGAAGAAGTAGGATTAAGTAATAATAAATCTCAAAATATGGAATATTTAGGTTTTATAAATGATGATGACAATGATGTGGGTAAAGTTCATATGGGCGTCGTATTTAAAATCACTGTGCATTCAAACGATGTTGAAGCTAAAGAAACTGATACGCTAAAAATTAAATGGATAGAACAAGGCGACATTCAATCCTATGAGGATTTTGAAACATGGAGTGCATTAATTCTTCAAGATATATCATGATTGGAGTGCTAAATTAATGGCTGATATTATACCTTTTCCACAGTCTAAAAGTAAAATGATTAAGCAAATAAATGATGCAGAAAGAAATGCAGATTTTGAAAAGATGTATCAATTGTTTAATGTATATGAACAGCATTTCGACCTTAACGAGGAGATTGCACTAAAGAAATGCCAGATGCTTTTACAATTGAATGCTTATTTAGAGTTACGAGAAGAGGCAATTATTTTGTTAAAACGTGGATTCAACTGTTATGACGAATTGATGATATATTATATTAAAAGTCTGAATGGCTTAGGTCAATTTAATGAAGCAGTTGAAGTAATTAATCAAATTATCGATGAAGTTAAAAATCATAAAACCAGAATGGAACTTTTTCCACTTAAAGAATATGCGATATCGAGACTTGATGAAGATAGAAAGGCATTGTCCTCATCTTTATCAGATTTCGGTTCGCTTAACACACGTGAACAAACTTCTTTAATATTACAACTTATTGATAATGGACATTATAATTTTAAAGAATCAGTAGCGAATATACTAATTTCTATGGATTTACCAAAAAATTTAGTGAGCTTAATGTTGGAATATTTAAGATTTGCTGAATATTCTCATACAATTACAATCCATAAATATGGTGAAACTATCAATGTAAACCCTAATCATTTAAGTGGCATTGAGCATACGACGATAAAAGACAAGGTCATTCCTGTCGTAATGAATAGATTAGAAGATGGAGCGTTGCATATTTTAAAAGAAGCACAACATATTATGAATAATCATTCTATACTCATGTATCCTATAGATATAGAGTCGTTATACACTATTGATAATTGGATAGATGCATATGATGTTTACTTCAAACAATTAATTGGTATAGATATAAATGGCTGTAACAATGATACTTTACAATTCATTAAATCATTAGATAATGAAATGTAAAATTTAATTTGTTGCAAATTGAGAAAAAGAATTTTAATATAGAAATCGTTGAAAATAAACTTGAATAACCCATCGTTTTCAAAGTTTGTTAACGCTAAAAACCTATGCTATAATAGGGAAGTTGAAAAAATAAATTAGTCAATCATGGAGGTATTTATACATGACAGCAACTTGGGAAAAAAAGGAAGGTAATGAAGGCGTTTTAACTGTTACTGTTCCTGCAGAGAAAGTAAATAAAGCATTAGATCAAGCATTTAAAAAAGTGGTCAAACAAATTAATGTGCCTGGATTCCGTAAAGGTAAAGTGCCTCGTCCAATTTTTGAGCAACGTTTTGGTGTAGAAGCACTTTATCAAGATGCAGTGGATATTTTATTACCTGAAGCTTATGGTGAAGCAATTGAAGAAACAGAAATTAATCCAGTTGCACAACCAGAAGTTAATGTAACTCAAATCGAAAAAGGTAAAGATTTCATTTTTGAAGCTACAGTTACAGTTGAACCTGAAGTTAAATTAGGTGATTACAAAGGATTAGAAATTGAAAAGCAAGAAACTGACCTTTCTGATGAAGAATTACAAGAATCAATCGACCATAGCTTAAGTCACCTTGCTGAAATGGTTGTTAAAGAAGATGGTGCTGTTGAAAACGGTGACACAGTAAACATTGATTTCTCAGGTTCAGTTGATGGTGAAGAATTTGATGGTGGACAAGCTGAAGGTTATGACCTAGAAATTGGTTCTGGATCATTCATTCCTGGCTTTGAAGAACAAATAGAAGGAATGAAAACTGGCGATGAAAAAGATGTAGTTGTAACATTCCCAGAAGAATACCACGCTGAAGAATTAGCTGGTAAAGAAGCTACATTTAAAACAAAAGTCAACGAAATTAAATTCAAAGATGTACCAGAATTAAATGATGAGATTGCTAACGAATTAGATTCTGATGCTGAAAACGTGGACGAATATAAAGAAAATCTTCGCAAACGTTTAAGTGAACAGAAAGCAACTGAAGCTGAAAATACTGAAAAAGAAGAAGCTATTAATAAAGCAACAGAAAATGCTTCAATTGATATTCCTGAAGCAATGATTAATACTGAATTAGATCGTATGATTCAAGAATTTGGTCAAAGAATCCAACAACAAGGCTTAGATTTGCAAACATATTATCAAATCTCTGGTCAAAACGAAGAGCAACTAAGAGACCAAATGAAAGACGATGCAGAACAACGCGTTAAAACAAACTTAACGTTAACTGCGATTGCTGATGAAGAAAATATTGAAGTATCTGATGAAGATATTGATAAAGAATTAGAAAAAATGAGCGAGCAATTTAACATTTCTGTAGAAGATATTAAATCTACTTTAGGTAATACAGATATTGTTAAAAATGATGTACGCATTCAAAAAGTTATTGATTTATTAAGAGATAATGCGAAATATGTTGAAGCTACTAAAGAAGACTAGTATCGTTCATTAAATGAATGCATAATATTGAATTAGTCAATTGTCTATAAGTTAAATTAAATATAGACAGTGTCAATTGTATAGATTGACAACTTAATATAGCATCATTATGATTTATAATTGTTGATGTTAAATGAAATTTAGGGGCGGGACAATGAAATCATTCATTAAGAATAAGATTTCTGTCCCGCTCCAAGTTATTTAAGCATCTTGATTGTAAATATGTTAAGTTGCATTGTAGAATGCTTTTTAGTATAGTCTTTATGGAATAGGGGTGTAAAAAAGAATGTTCAAATTCAATGAAGATGAAGAAAATTTAAAATGTTCTTTCTGTGGTAAAGATCAAGATCAAGTAAAAAAATTAGTCGCAGGAAGTGGCGTTTATATTTGTAATGAATGTATTGAATTGTGCTCAGAAATCGTTGAAGAAGAATTAGCACAAAATACATCTGAAGGATTTACGGAGTTACCAACTCCTAAAGAAATTATGGATCACCTCAATGAATATGTCATTGGTCAGGAAAAAGCCAAAAAATCATTAGCAGTTGCTGTATATAATCACTATAAGCGTATTCAACAATTGGGTCCGAATGAAGATGATGTTGAATTACAAAAAAGTAATATCGCATTAATTGGGCCAACTGGTAGCGGTAAAACATTATTAGCTCAAACACTAGCTAAAACACTAAATGTACCATTTGCAATTGCTGATGCTACAAGTTTAACAGAAGCAGGTTATGTAGGTGATGACGTAGAAAACATCTTATTACGTCTTATTCAAGCTGCTGATTTCGACATTGATAAAGCTGAAAAAGGTATTATATATGTCGATGAAATTGATAAAATTGCGCGTAAATCTGAAAACACTTCAATCACGCGTGACGTGTCTGGTGAAGGTGTACAACAAGCATTGCTTAAAATTTTAGAAGGTACAACTGCTAGTGTACCGCCTCAAGGTGGTCGAAAGCATCCAAACCAAGAATTAATCCAAATTGATACGACAAACATCTTATTTATCTTAGGTGGAGCTTTTGATGGTATCGATGAAGTCATTAAGAGACGCTTAGGAGAAAAAGTGATAGGATTTGCTAGTAATGAAGCAGATAAATATGATGAAGAAGCTTTACTGGAACAAATTCGTCCAGAGGATCTCCAATCATATGGCTTAATTCCAGAATTTATTGGTCGTGTACCTATAGTTGCTAATCTTGAAACTTTAGATGTTGCTGCACTTAAAAATATTTTAACTCAACCTAAAAATGCGCTAGTTAAACAATACACTAAAATGCTAGAGTTAGATAATGTAGAATTAGAGTTTTCTGAAGAGGCTCTATCTGCTATAAGTGAAAAAGCAATCGAACGTAAAACAGGAGCGCGTGGATTACGTTCAATTATAGAAGAAGCATTAATTGACATCATGTATGATGTACCTTCTTCTGAAAATGTAAGTAAAGTAGTCATTACTGAACAAACAATTAATGAAGAAATTGAGCCTGAATTATATGATGATGAAGGAAATCTAATTAATAAGAACAAGACATCTGCTTAAAATATTTGATTTAAGACTGAGTCACGTGAATTGTGACTCGGTTTTTTTATATGTAAATATAGAAAAAAATGTTAAAGTTAATTATACAATAGTATAAGAAAGAGGAAGTCTATGAATATAAATTTTAATAATATTAACTTAATTATAAGTGCTGTAAAAAAAGCACAGTATCCTGACACTGGATTAACAGAAGTAGCGTTAAGTGGACGCTCAAATGTAGGGAAATCTACATTTATTAATAGTATGATTGGGCGTAAAAATATGGCGAGAACGTCACAACAACCTGGTAAGACACAGACATTGAATTTCTATAATATAGATGAACAACTTATTTTTGTTGATGTACCAGGATATGGATACGCTAAAGTAAGTAAAGTTCAACGAGAAAAATTTGGTAAAATGATTGAAGAATATATTACACAACGAGAGAATTTAAAACTTGTTATTCAACTTGTCGATTTAAGACATCAACCTACTGAAGATGATGTGCTTATGTACAATTATCTTAAACATTTTGATATACCAACACTTGTAATATGTACTAAAGAAGATAAAATTGCCAAAGGAAAAGTACAAAAGCATATCAAAAGAATAAAAGACAAATTAGAATTAGAATCTGGAGATAATATTATAAGTTATTCTTCAATTAAAAATAGTAAACAGCAAGAAATTTGGAACTTTATTGAAACATATATATAAATTTTTTCAATTAGAGAAATGTATTTTAACCACAATTAAAAAATGTCGGTATTTTGGCAAAAAATTGAATGTAGATTATAATCTTTTTAATTTATTTAAGCATTCCACTTAAACATCTTTTTAAATGTGTTATACTTGTTTTATTGTTAGTATATGGAGGGCGTTATAAATGCATTTTGTTGCAATTAGCATAAATCATCGAACAGCTGATGTAACATTAAGAGAGCAAGTTGCTTTTAGAGATGATGCCTTACGATTAGCACATGAAGATTTATATGAAACTAAAGCAATTTTAGAAAATGTCATTTTATCTACATGTAATCGTACTGAAGTATACGCTATTGTTGATCAAGTTCATACAGGACGTTATTATATACAAAGATTTTTAGCGCGCTCTTTTGGATTTGAGGTAGATGATATTAAAGATATGTCGGAAGTTAAAGTGGGGGACGATGCAGTTGAACATTTATTGCGTGTCACTTCTGGCTTAGATTCAATTGTGCTTGGTGAAACACAAATTTTAGGACAAATGCGCGATGCATTTTTCTTAGCGCAAAATACTGGTACAACTGGAACGATTTTTAATCATTTATTTAAACAAGCGATTACTTTTGCTAAAAAAGCACACAGTGAAACAGACATTGCAGATAATGCTGTGAGTGTTTCTTATGCTGCTGTTGAATTAGCTAAAAAGGTATTTGGAAAATTAAAAAGTAAACATGCTGTCGTTATTGGAGCAGGGGAAATGGGTGAATTATCACTCTTAAATCTTTTAGGTTCTGGAATTTCAAATGTAACAATTGTTAATCGGACATTATCTAAAGCTAAAATTTTAGCCGAAAAACACAATGTTTCATATGATTCACTTTCAGCATTACCATCTTTATTAGAAACAACGGACATAGTAATTAGTTCTACAAGTGCTGAAGACTATATCATCACTAATTCTATGGTGAAAACAATTTCAGAAACTAGAAAACTGGATTCATTAGTTCTGATTGATATTGCGGTTCCACGAGACATTGAACCAGGGATTGATGCAATTACAAATATTTTTAATTATGATGTTGATGATTTGAAAGATTTGGTAGATGCCAATTTAAGAGAACGTCAATTAGCTGCTGAAACTATTGCAGGACAAATACCTGAGGAGATTGATTCACACAACGAATGGGTTAATATGCTTGGTGTTGTACCTGTAATCAGAGCTTTACGTGAAAAAGCTATGAATATCCAAGCAGAAACTATGGAAAGTATTGATCGTAAATTGCCAGATCTCTCTGAAAGAGAACGTAAAGTCATTTCGAAACATACAAAAAGTATTATCAATCAAATGTTAAAAGATCCTATCAAACAGGCTAAGGAATTAAGTACTGATAAAAAAAGTAATGAAAAATTAGAGCTATTTCAAAACATATTTGATATTGAAGCCGAAGATCCTCGTGAAAAAGCAAAGTTAGAAAAAGAGAGTAGAGCAAAGGAAATCTTAGCGCATCGAATATTTAGTTTTGAATAAGCATATTAATTTGGTGATGATATGCAAGAAACCCTGTTAATTCGATTTCATGAAATCATATTAATGATTTATCTGTTTAGTATTATATGTTACTTTGTTGATTTCATTAATAAAAATTATAAGACTAGAACTGTAGGTTTTTATTCATTAGGGATTGTTTGGGTTTTACAAACAATCTCTTTGTCTATTTTTTTTATTCATACTAAACAAGTGCCACTAGGTTCTATATTTGACGTTTTTTTCTCTTTAACTTGGATTATTATATCAATTTCGTTGATATTGAATTTGATTAAAGTAATGAATTTTTCTGTTTTTTTCCTTAATTTGATTGGATTTATCCTAATGAGTTTAAATACTTTTCAGCCTGAACATTATCAAACGCAAATTCAACAAATTGCAGTAATTAATGAATTATTACTTGTTCATATAGCACTTGCAGTATTAAGTTATGCATTTTTTGCAATCGCATTTGTAAATTCATTACTCTACATTATTCAATATCGAAATTTAAAGGAGAAAAATTTCGATCAAAATTACTTTAGAATTGGTAGTGTTGCTACTTTAGAAACCATCGTTTTCTATTCAACACTTGTTGCATGGATTATCCTTATATTAAGTACGATTTTAGGTGCACAATGGGGTATCTTTGCAGTCGGTAAACAAATATTTATAGATCCAAAAGTAATATTTTCAACAATTATTACTTTATTATATGGTGTTTATATTTTCATTAGAATAAAAAAATGGATATCACAAAGAAATCTTATCTACTTTAACATTATATTATTTTGTTTGTGTATGATTAATTTATTCTTTTTAACTCATTTTAGATAAGAAATAACCTGTTTTTCATATAAAAAAACCGGTATCGAGGAGGCATTTAACGTATGCGTAAATTAATTGTTGGGTCGCGAAGAAGTAAATTAGCGCTAACACAAAGTCAACAATTTATAGATAAATTAAAATTTATCGATCCGTCTTTGGATATTGAAATAAAAGAAATTGTAACTAAAGGCGACAAAATTGTAGATAAACAATTATCCAAAGTTGGAGGTAAAGGACTTTTTGTTAAGGAAATCCAAAATGAATTATTTAATAAAGAGATAGATATGGCGATTCATTCTCTAAAAGATGTACCAAGTATGATTCCTGACGGTCTTACCTTAGGATGTATTCCTGACAGAGAAATTCCTTTTGATGCCTATATAGCAAAAAATCATATACCATTACAAGAATTGTCTGAGGGCAGCATTGTAGGTACAAGTTCTTTACGTCGTGGCGCTCAAATTTTATCAAAATACCCACATTTAAAAATTAAGTGGATTCGTGGAAACATTGATACTCGATTAAAAAAATTAGAGACTGAAGATTATGATGCTATTATATTAGCTGCTGCTGGATTAAAACGCATGGGTTGGTCAGATAATATTGTTACGACTTATCTTGATCGAGATATATTACTGCCAGCTATAGGGCAGGGTGCACTTGGTATTGAGTGTAGGAGTGATGACAAAGAACTTTTAGATTTACTATCTAAAGTACACAATCATGATGTAGCACAATGTGTGACTGCTGAACGTACTTTTCTATCAGAAATGGATGGCAGTTGTCAGGTTCCTATAGGTGGATATGCAACAATTGCTCAAGATAACCAAATTGAATTTACAGGACTGATTATGTCTCCAGATGGTAAGGAAAGATATGAGCATACAGCATTGGGTACTGATCCTGTAAAATTGGGTATAGAAGTGAGTCAAGTACTTAAAAAACAAGGTGCTTATGACATAATTAAAAAATTAAACGAAGCAGAATAATACTAAACTCTATTATAGAGGTGAAATAAATTTATGAAACCAGTTATAGTTATGACGCAGACGAATGAAGTTCATAGTCATTTAGTTGATATTATCCATAAGCCTTTTATCCAACTAAAACAACTTCATTTTAATGAAAAATTGCTTGATCATAGCTACGACTGGCTTATTTTTTCGTCTAAAAACGCAGTAAAATACTTTTATCCTTATTTAAAAAACGTTAAAGTTAAAAAGGTAGCTGTTATAGGTGATAAGACAGCTCAGTATTGTAATGAATTAGGTATTAGTGTCGACTTTGTGCCACGTGATTTTTCTCAAAAAGGCTTTTTGGACGAGTTTAAGATTAGCGAACAACATTTATTGTTGCCCTCAAGTGAAAAAGCACGTTCTAAATTAGTTCAACAATTGAGCAAATATAATGAAGTCGTTAAAATTGATTTATATAGACCAGTACCGAATTTTAAAAATATAAGTCAAGTTAAGTCTCTTGTTAGAAAACATCAAATAGACGCAGTGACTTTTTCTAGTTCCTCTGCAGTTGAATTTTATTTCAAAGAGGACAATGTGCCTGAATTTGATCATTATTTTGCTATCGGTAAGCAAACTGCTAGGACCATTTTAAAATTCAATACATCTGTAAAAGTGGCAAATAAACAAACATTAGATTCACTTATTGATAAAATAATAGAAAGTAGGGAACAAAATGAAATTTGATAGACATAGAAGATTGCGTTCATCTAAGACAATGCGTGATTTAGTAAGAGAAACTCATGTTAGAAAAGAAGATTTAATATATCCAATATTTGTAGTTGAGCAAGATGATATAAAAAGTGAAATTAAATCACTACCAGGCATATACCAAATTAGTTTAAATTTATTGCATGAAGAGATTAAAGAGGCATATGATTTAGGTATTAGAGCAATCATGTTCTTCGGTGTGCCAAATGACAAAGACGACATTGGATCTGGTGCATATGATCATAATGGAGTTGTTCAAGAAGCGACACGAATATCTAAGAATTTATATAAGGATTTACTTATTGTTGCAGATACTTGTCTTTGTGAATACACAGACCACGGACACTGTGGCGTTATTGACGATCATACGCATGATGTAGACAATGATAAATCACTTCCATTACTTGTAAAAACAGCTATTTCTCAAGTTGAAGCTGGAGCTGACATCATTGCTCCAAGTAATATGATGGATGGTTTTGTTGCTGAAATTCGTGAAGGCCTTGATCAAGCGGGATATCAAAATATTCCTATCATGAGTTATGGTATTAAATATGCATCAAGCTTTTTCGGTCCATTCAGAGATGCTGCAGATTCAGCACCTTCTTTTGGGGATAGAAAAACCTATCAAATGGATCCTGCAAACCGTTTAGAGGCATTAAGAGAATTGGAAAGTGATCTTAAAGAAGGTTGCGATATGATGATAGTTAAACCATCTTTAAGTTATCTAGATATTATTAGAGATGTAAAAAATAATACGAACGTGCCAGTCGTAGCATACAACGTTAGTGGAGAATATAGTATGACAAAAGCAGCAGCGTTAAATGGTTGGATAGATGAAGAGAAAATTGTTATGGAACAAATGATATCTATGAAACGTGCAGGTGCTGATTTAATAATTACTTATTTTGCAAAAGATATCTGTCGTTATTTAGATAAATAGATGATAATTGAGGAGGTCATATGATGAGTTTTGAAAAATCTATTAAAGCAATGGAGCAAGCTGAGAAATTAATGCCTGGCGGTGTTAACAGTCCCGTAAGAGCATTTAAATCAGTAGACACACCAGCTATTTTTATGGATCATGGTGAAGGATCTAAAATATATGATATTGATGGAAATGAATACATTGATTATGTGCTAAGTTGGGGCCCATTAATTCTGGGACATAAAAATCAACAAGTTATATCCAAATTACATGAAGCAGTAGATAAAGGTACAAGCTTCGGCGCTTCAACACTTCAAGAAAATAAACTTGCTGAACTTGTGATTGACCGTGTACCTTCAATTGAAAAAGTAAGAATGGTTTCCTCAGGAACTGAAGCTACTTTAGACACACTTCGTTTAGCTAGGGGTTATACAGGACGTAATAAAATTATAAAATTTGAAGGGTGTTATCATGGACACAGTGATTCTTTATTGATTAAAGCAGGATCAGGTGTTGCAACACTAGGTTTACCTGATTCACCAGGCGTCCCTGAAGGTATTGCTAAAAACACTATCACGGTGCCATATAATGATTTAGATTCACTTAAATTAGCGTTCGAAAAATATGGCGATGATATTGCTGGTGTTATTGTTGAACCGGTTGCTGGAAATATGGGTGTAGTGCCTCCAGTGAATGGATTTCTACAAGGTTTAAGAGATATTACTAATGAATATGGAGCATTACTTATATTTGATGAAGTGATGACTGGTTTCCGTGTAGGTTATAATTGTGCGCAAGGATACTTTGGTGTAACACCTGATTTAACTTGCTTAGGAAAAGTGATAGGTGGAGGTTTACCCGTTGGAGCTTTTGGTGGTAAAAAAGAAATTATGGATTACATTGCTCCTGTTGGGACTATTTATCAAGCTGGCACACTTTCAGGTAATCCTTTAGCAATGACTAGTGGTTATGAAACATTGAGTCAACTTACTCCTGAATCTTATGAGTATTTTAATTCTCTAGGAGATATACTTGAAAAAGGATTAAAAGAGGTATTTGCTAAGCATAATGTTCCAATCACAGTAAATCGCGCTGGTTCAATGATTGGTTACTTCTTAAATGAGGGGCCTGTAACAAATTTTGAGGAAGCAAATAAAAGTGATTTAAAATTATTTAGTAATATGTATAGAGAAATGGCTAAGGAAGGTGTTTTCCTACCACCTTCACAATTTGAAGGAACATTTTTATCAACTGCACATACTAAAGATGATATTGAGAAAACTATCCAAGCATTTGATAATGCATTAAGTCGTATTGTGTGATAATTTTAAAATATAATTATTTAAATTAATTGAGTCTAGGGCAAAAGTCAATGTCCTAGACTTTCTTAACTTATAAGTAGTTTATAACTGAATTAAAAATGCACTTATATCAACTTTTAAAGCTATGTTATGTCATCAATACAGTAAATTCCACTTAGAAATTCAACAGACAAGGCGAGTTGGGGTTTGGGGCCCTAACAAAAAGAATTTCACTGAGAAATTCAACAGACAGGGCAAGTTGGGGTTCGATGGTGGACTAGGAATTTAAGATGCATTTTGTTCTACTCTTTGAATTTAAATAAAGTTAGAAATTTTGTGACTTACTTTTAACGAAAGTAGAGTGGTATTTTGAAGCGGAATTTTATTAATAATTTAATCATATTATTAATTGCTATTATGTTAAGTCTGTTATTAAAAATGTTACATGTGATTTTGCCATTTATGTTTGGACCAATATTAGCGGCGTTATTATGTGTAAAAGTATTAAAATTAAAAATACGATGGCCATTTTGGTTGAGTCAAATTGGTTTAATACTACTTGGAGTTCAAATTGGCTCTACCTTCACACAACAAGTGATTAAAGACATAAGTAAAAATTGGCTAACTATCGTTTTTGTCACTATCCTACTAATTTTATTAGCTTTGATAATTGCATTCTTTTTTAAGAAAATTGCACAAGTAAATTTAGAAACTGCAATTTTAAGTGTTATACCAGGTGCGCTAAGCCAAATGTTAGTGATGGCAGAAGAAAATAAGAAAGCAAATATATTAGTTGTGAGTTTAACACAGACATCACGTGTAATATTTGTTGTTATTTTAGTACCACTTATTTCGTATTTTTTTCAGGATAACCATCATGAAATGAATCATACTACAATGGAAGTACCCACACTTTCTCAGACTTTAAATATATGGCAAATAATCATCTTATTCTCAATGGTGGGAATCATCTATATAGGAATGTCAAAAATTAACTTCCCCACTAAACAATTATTAGCACCTATAATAGTTTTAATTATATGGAATATGACAACACATTTAACATTTTCACTAGATCATTGGTTGTTAGCCACAGCGCAACTTATTTATATGATACGTATTGGATTACAGATTGCCAACTTAATGAGTGATTTAAAGGGAAGAATTGCAATAGCAATAGCCTTTCAAAATATAATGCTCATAGTCACAACGTTTATAATGATAATAGGAATACATTTGATTACTAATGAATCCATCAATGAATTGTTTTTAGGAGCAGCACCAGGAGGTATGAGTCAAATAGTTTTAGTGGCTATGGCTACTGGAGCTGATGTAGCGATGATTTCAAGCTATCACATTTTTAGAATATTTTTTATATTATTTGTCATTGCGCCACTAATTGGTTATTTTATTAATGTTAAATTAAATAATAAATGATTTTAATGACTTAAGTTATACATTTTTAAATAAAACTTCGAAAATATTTGCGAGTAATTGTAATTACTTAAAAGTAAAATCTAGATAAATTAAACGTTGTAAACTTTTAGTATGCGTGAAAAACTCATATTGTTTGAATATCCGCAGCGCAACTTATGTCTATGCTTCACTCATGATTTGGTTTGAAAGGACATCCTTCAAGATGTGAGTCATACAATCCAGCAGCTTCTAAGAATGAGAACACGGTTACTGGACCTAAAAATTTAAAACCATATGCTTTTAAATCTTTTGATAATTGAGTAGCTCTTTGATCAACTTTTTTACGATCTCTAGGTTTTTTATAACCCATATTTATGGGTTGATGATTTACATAAGACCATAAAAATTTACTAAAACTACCATAGTCTTTTTCAATTTTTAAATATCCCTTCGCTTGGCTCACAATTGCTTCTAACTTTTTACGATTATGAATAATGTTTGGGAATTTCATTAAATAATCAATATCCTGTTCAGTCATATGTGCGATAAATTGAGGTTCAAAGTTGTAAAATGCCTGTTCATACGATTCTTTTTTCTTTAATATTGTCAACCATGATAATCCTGCATGTTGTGATTCAAGAGCCATTAGCTTAAATAATTCTTTGCTATCATAGATTGGTTGTCCCCAATAATAATCATGATACTCTATATAGATAGGATCAGTTGTGTTAAAAGCACATTCATTCATAATTTCATCTCCAATACATTGACTTATTTTAATATCCATTATAATATAAATGAGTAAAAGAATATATTATTTGGGAAGAGTAAGTTTATATCATTTTAAAGAGAGCATATGGTGGCTGTGAATATGTAAATGATTAAGTCTGAAGGTAGCCCTATTTTATAACTTCTATTGAAACATAGACGACAAGTAGGTAGAAGCGTGTATGAGCGTTAATCAGAGACTTAAGTGCTTGAAGAAAAGAATGAATTATTTCTTCTTGAATATAGGTGGTACCACGGAACAGAACATCCGTCCTATTTTTTATAGGATGGATGTTCTTTTTATTTTTTAGGAGGTAGACATATGGAAATGAAACCAAAATATGATCCAAGAGAAGTTGAAAAGGGTCGTTATGAGGAATGGGTAAGTAATGGTTACTTTAAACCATCTGAAGATAAATCTAAAGAGGCATATACAATTGTAATTCCGCCCCCTAATGTAACAGGTAAATTACATTTAGGTCATGCATGGGATACTACTTTACAAGATATAATAACTAGAATGAAAAGAATGCAAGGATACGATACTTTATATCTGCCTGGTATGGATCATGCTGGTATAGCAACTCAAGCAAAGGTTGAAGCAAAACTTAATGAACAAGGTATATCTAGACACGACTTAGGAAGAGAAAAATTTTTACAGCAAGCATGGGATTGGAAAGAAGAGTATGCAACATTTATTAGACAACAATGGGCTAAACTTGGCTTAGGGTTAGATTATAGTAGAGAACGCTTTACGTTAGATGATGGTTTAAGTAAAGCTGTAAGAAAAGTATTTGTTGATTTATATAATAAAGGTATTATTTATCGTGGTGAAAGAATTATTAACTGGGACCCTAAAGCTAGAACAGCTTTATCAGATATTGAAGTCATTCATGAAGATGTCCAAGGTGCTTTTTATCATTTTAAATATCCTTATGCTGATGGGAATGGATATATAGAAATAGCTACTACACGTCCTGAGACTATGTTAGGTGACACTGCTATTGTTGTAAATCCAAATGACGAAAGGTATAAAGATGTGATTGGTAAAACAGTTATATTACCTATTGTAGGAAGAGAGTTACCTATTTTAGCTGATGAATACGTTGATATTGAATTTGGTTCAGGAGCAATGAAAGTTACTCCGGCACATGATCCTAATGACTTTGAAATTGGTCAAAGACATCAATTAGAAAATATTATAGTCATGGATGAATATGGTAAGATGAACGATAAAGCTGATAAATACAAAGGGATGGATAGATTTGATTGTAGAAATCAGCTTGTTAAAGACTTAAAAGAACAAGATCTTGTTATAAAAATTGAAGAACATACACATTCAGTAGGACATTCTGAACGTTCTGGTGCAATAGTAGAACCTTATTTGTCTACACAATGGTTTGTAAAAATGAAACCTTTGGCACAAAGAGCTTTGGATAATCAAAATACAAAAGATAGAATTGACTTTTTCCCAGGTAGATTTGAAAATACATTCAATCGCTGGATGGAAGAAATTAGAGATTGGACGATTTCGCGTCAACTATGGTGGGGCCACCAAATACCTGCTTGGTATCATAAAGATACAGGTGAAGTCTTTGTTGGTGAAGAAGCACCTGAAGACATCGAGAATTGGATACAAGATGAGGATGTATTAGATACATGGTTCTCAAGTGCACTTTGGCCGTTTTCAACATTAGGATGGCCTGATACAAATGCTGATGATTTTAAACGTTATTATCCGACAAATGCATTAGTTACTGGTTATGATATCATTTTCTTCTGGGTAGCCCGTATGATTTTCCAAGGATTAGAATTTACTGATAGAAGACCATTTAATGATGTATTACTCCACGGTTTAGTCAGAGCTGAAGATGGGCGTAAAATGAGTAAATCATTAGGTAATGGCGTTGATCCTATGGATGTTATTGACGAGTATGGCGCTGATAGTCTACGTTACTTTTTAGCAACAGGATCTTCACCAGGTCATGACTTGAGATATTCTACTGAAAAAGTTGAATCAGTTTGGAATTTTATTAATAAAATATGGAATGCTGCCCGCTTTAGTTTAATGAATATTGGTGAAGATTTTAAAGTCGAAGATATAGACCTAAGTGGTAATTTGTCATTAGCAGATCAATGGATATTGACTAGATTAAATGAAACGATATCTACAGTAACCGAATTAAGTGATAAATACGAATTTGGTGAAGTAGGTCGTGCGCTTTATAATTTCATTTGGGATGAGTTCTGCGATTGGTATATTGAAATGAGCAAGATACCTATGAATGGCGAGGACGAATCTCAAAAGCAAACGACGCGATCAGTACTTAGTTATGTTTTAGATAAAATAATGAAAATGTTACATCCATTTATGCCTTTTGTGACAGAAACAATTTGGCAAAGTCTTCCACATCATGGAGAAACAATTGTAAAAGCTAACTGGCCAACTGTTGATCAAGCATTAATCTTTAATGAAAGTAAACAAACAATGGAACAATTAGTTGAAATTATTAAATCTGTCCGTCAATCAAGAGTTGAAGTTAACACACCGTTATCTAAGGCAATACCGATTTTAATTCAAACTAAAGATGAAAAGATTAAACATACACTTATGGATAACATAAGTTACCTACACAAATTCTGTAATCCAAGTCAATTGACTATTGATACTGAGATTGAAATTCCAGAAAAAGCTATGACAACTGTAGTAGTTGCTGGTAAGGTAGTTTTGCCATTAGAAGGTCTTATTGATATGGACAAAGAAATTGCTCGACTTGAAAAAGAATTAGATAAATTACAAAGCGAGTTAGATAGAGTAGATAAAAAGTTATCCAACGAGAATTTTGTAAATAAAGCACCAGAAAAAATAATTAATGAAGAAAAAGAAAAACAACAACATTATCAAGAAAAATATAATGGTGTTAAATCTAGAATTGAACAATTAAAGGCATAGGAGCATGATCATGAATTACCTAGACAGCTTGTATTGGATACACGAAAGATCTAAATTTGGTATCAAACCTGGCGTCAAACGTATGGAATGGATGCTAGAACAATTAAATAATCCCCAACATAAAATTAGAGGTATTCATGTGGGTGGAACAAATGGTAAAGGTTCAACTGTTGCATACTTGAGAACCGCATTAATTGAGAACGATTACTCAGTTGGAACATTTACCTCACCATTTATTGAAAGTTTCAATGAACGTATTAGTTTAAACGGTGTACCAATTATGAACGATGAAATTGTTCAATTAGTTGAACGAGTTAAACCTGTTAGTGAAGCCTTAGAGATAGAAACAGATTTAGGTGGGGCTACTGAATTTGAGATTATAACAACAATGATGTTCCTTTATTTTGGTGAGATAAATCCTGTTGATTTTGTGATAATTGAAGCAGGTTTAGGAATTAAAAATGATTCGACGAATGTTTTTAAACCTGTGCTATCCATACTCACAAGTATAGGACTTGACCATACAGATATCTTAGGAACAACTTATTTAGATATTGCAAAAGATAAGGCAGCTATAATTAAACCACATATACCGATTGTTTATGCTGTAAAAAATGACGATGCTTTAAAGTATGTGAGAGATTATGCGCTTGAACAGAACGCAAAACCAATTGAATTGGATCGGGAGATTACCGTTGTCTCCCAAGATGATGAGTTCACATATCGGTATAAAGATTATGAATTAGAAACTATCATTCTTAATATGTTAGGGGAACATCAAAAGGAAAATGCAGCACTTGCTATTACTGCTCTCATTGAATTAAATGAAAGACAAATCATAGAATTAGATTTTAATAAAATGATAGACGGTATAGAATCTGTGAATTGGACAGGTAGAATAGAACAAGTAAAAGAACAACCATTAATGGTTATTGATGGTGCTCATAATAATGAAAGTATTGATGCGTTAGTAGACACAATAAGACATTATTATGGAAGAGATAAAATTGATATTTTATTTTCTGCAATTAAAGGAAAGCCAATTCATAGTATGATTAACAAATTAAATGATATTGCATCAAAATTCTATATAGCAGATTTTGAGTTTCCAAAAGCATTAGCTAAAGAAGAAATTGCCGAAGAATTGAAATTAGATAATTTACATTTAATTGATGATTATGTTGATTTTATTGAAAATTACGAAGGTGATGGGCTGATTATTACTGGAAGTTTATACTTCATCAGCGAGGTAAAAGCAAAAATTAATTTTAATTAAATTCAAAAGAGTGACAACTGCAGTTAAAACTGTAAGTTTCACTCTTTCTTTGTATAATCTTCTTTAATAATTTATGTTTATAAAAGTCTAGAAAGAAGACATACTCATGAACGAATTGTAAAATTCTTCTCATATTTACTTTTGTTTAAGACTGTTTATAATAAATGTTGAGGAGTGTGATATATGCTATTACTTGCCTATACTTGTAGCATTATATTTAGTTTTCTTTATCAATTTTGCAATCAAAATATATTAAAACTTCAATATCTTTATTCTAGGTCTCACTGTGATTTTTGTCATACTATCATAAAACCCTTAGATTTACTGCCTATTATAAGTTTTTTAAAACTTCGTGGACAATCTCGTTGTTGTAATCAACCATTACAACGTTTATATTTAATCGGAGAACTCGTTTCGTTTGGTGCTATTTTCCTCTATTATCCTACTCATTTTAATATACACTTCACATTATTTTTAATAACTTTCCTGTTTCTACTGACGATGTGTCTTTACGATATTCACTCAATGCATATTGATATGAGACTCTTATTTGTATACACAGTCGTATCTGTTTTTACAACCCAAACCTATTTTGGTAATTTTATAATGATATTTTTGATTTCACATGTTATTTATCTATTCGCATCTAAATTTATAGGGTATGGAGACATATTGCTTTTTAATATATTGGGACTTATATTTCCGTTAAATTTTTTCTTTTTTATTGTTGTATTTACGTTTATCATTGGGGGGATTTTTGCCATAATTTTAAAAATTTTTTCTTTTAAAGATATTAAATATTTACCTTTAATACCATTTATATTCTTATCATTCGTAGTAACTTCATCAGTTTATCACCAACTTTTATTTCTTTTAGGGGGAGAATTTTATTGAGAATAAATGAAATGGCACTGCATGAAAAACCTAGAGAACGTTTAATTACATATGGCGCTAAAAGTCTATCCAATGTTGAACTTTTAGCAATTCTCTTAAACACTGGTAGAAAAGGATTTTCTAGTATTGACATTGCAAACGAATTACTGAAGCAACAATCCACTATTAGAGATTTAAAAAAATTGTCTATAAATGATCTACTGAAAATAAAGGGCATTGGACTTTATAAAGCTGTAATATTACAGGCTGCATTTGAACTAGGTGAACGTATTAATTCTACAAGCACTTTTGACAAAGTACAGATTACACATCCTAGTGATGTTGCTAGTCTGATGATGTCGACAATGAAAGATTTAGAGCAAGAACATTTTGTTGTACTTTTACTTAACTCAAAAAATATAGTCACAAAACAAGCTTGGGTATATAAAGGCACATTGAATAGTTCGATTATTCATCCAAGAGAAGTATTTAATATTGCAATAAGAGAGTCTTCTAATTCAATAATAGTTGTACATAATCATCCTTCAGGTGATGTAACACCTTCGAAAGAGGATATTACTACAACGTATAGACTTAAAGAGTGCGGAGATATATTAGGTATAAATTTACTTGATCATATTATTATTGGTGATAATAAATTTACGAGTTTAGTTGAAGCGGGGTATTTTGATAAATAAAAAAGCTAGCTAAATACATTAAAAATTTTAATTAAAAAATTTGTATAGCTAACTTATGATTTATTATTGAATAAAACCTGAAAAGTTTTGAAAATGTTCAAATAACCATAATACACCTTGATAACCTAAATAGATACATAACAAAACAATGCCTACTGAAATCAAAAAGCGTAATATAGATAATCCAACTTTAAATAAGAGGATGACTAGCAAAACAATTAAAATAATCGTTAAAATGCTCATTATGTTGAACCTCCTTAAATCACTTATATTGTATATGTAGTATTATATATTATATTAACTGATTTGCCATCGGTCTATAGATACATCATCTATACGGCTATAGTCTGATGTAATGAAAAATATTTTAAATTATACTAAATTTGATTTGTAAAAGGAGGGCTTATATGAGATATATCTTTAGTGTTATTAAAAATATTATTGCAGTATTAGCGATAATATTGATTATATATATAGCTCTTCAACATGCACCATTTCTCAAAAATCAAGAATGGAACCCACTTAATGATATGAACAATCATCATCAAAATATCACACAGAAAGTGAGTCAAAAAAATAATACACTCTATTCACAACCTAGTAACGATAAAAGTTACATTTTAAAAGAAAATGATATCATCAATAATGTTCCAGCAGGTCAAATTAAGACAGTTTTTAATATGATTGATAAGGCAGAATTTATGTCTGTTTCAGGTTTAGAACGTATGGGATTCAATGACGAATATCTTGCTGGCCAACAAGGTGACGAATTTATTATTTATAAATTCGGTGATGATTATATCCGAGTTTATAATACTGAATTCGAAATGAACGAAGACCTAAATCAATTAAAACAACCTATTAATTTGAAGCCAATTGAAGCCTATCAATAACAATAGGAATGATTCATTTGAAAACCAGTTTTAAATGCGTTAGGGTTTATATAGATTATTTATAAAGGTTGGTGTGATTCAAAATGGCTGAACAATCAAAAGAAAAACAAGCTAATGAACAAGCAAAAGCGCAAAATCTTTTTGCTCGCTGGAGAAAAGAAGAAACACTTTATAGTGAAGATGAAAAGAAAGATAAGTCTTCAAAGAAGAAAGATAAAGAATAACTTACCAAAATAAAGTGAATCAGTAAGCGTTATAAAGTAAGTAAAATTACTCAGTTTAGAATGATGTAAATATTTTATCATTTTAATTTAATATAATTTAATAGAAATAAAATTTTGATGATTTGTGTTAAGCCTGGGACAATGAATTTTGTTCCAGGCACTTTTATGTTCTGACAGTTAATGATTATATTAAAAATTTATTTGAAGTCTAGTTATATCAAGATTTAGTGAAGTTTTCCATAGCTCGTTTACTCTATCTATTTTATTAATCAGTTTGATTAATGTTAGCTCTATAGTCACAAATAATAAAATAGAATCAATTTCATAAAGTTAGTGCTTTATTTAACTGAATGAGTAATATAAAATATATTAAGATACTAATTTTAGTCATATAGAGGTGTTCTGGGTGCTTAAGTTTTTTAGAAATAACAAGCTCATTGTCGTTTTATGTGCAATGATTATTTTTATTGCATTAATAGGGTTATCGATACGTTCTCAGACCCAATCTCCAGCTGAACAATACGTAGGAGACTCTGTATCATTTGGACAAAGAGTAATCAGTTATCCAATTCAATTTGTTACTGGATCTATTGGTGATTTATTTGAAAAAGGAAGCTCAAAAAAGGATAAAAATAAAATCAAACAACTTGAAGCTAAAAATGAAGAGTTAGAATCAGAAAATAAGAAATATAAAAAAGAACTTGATATCAAAGATTTATCAAAATATGAACCTATTTCTACTTCAGTTATTGCGAGAAACCCAGATCAATGGATGAATACGATATTAATAGATAAGGGCTCCAAAGCAGGTATAAAAAATAATATGGCCGTCATGACAACAGAAGGATTAGTTGGAAGAGTAACCAAAGTTAATCAGTTTTCATCACAAGTAGACCTTATTTCCACTCATACTCGAGCAGGAAAATTATCTGTTAATATTCATCACGGTACTAAGAATATTTTTGGTTTAATCGATCGATACGACAATAAAAACGAAGAATTGATCATAAGTGATATTAATAACAAAGATAGCGTTAAAAAAGGCGATAAAGTAGTAACAAGTGGATTAGCAGATCAATTACCGAGTGGGTTATATATTGGTGAAGTAACAAAAGTCGAAAATGATCAATATGGGCTTGCTAAACAAGTACGGGTCAAAACTGGAGCTGATATGACAGATTTAACTCATGTGTATGTTGCTAAACGTGATGTCAGTACTATACCTGATGAAGGTAGTGATAATTAATGCGTACTTTTTATTACTTTCTAATAGGTATACTTCTATTTTATATTGATACCATTATAGGGCTTACCATCCCCATGCATTTCGGGAAAATTGATATTATTTTTGTACCACATTTAACTATCATGTACATTCTTATCATGACGGTTTACCGAGGTTTTGGCGTTGCTATGTCTTTAGCATTCTTTTTCGGAATAGTAACTGATTTATATTTTGGAAGTATATATGGTTTATATATGTTTGGTTATATCATTTTAGTTGTTATAGTTGATAAATTTTTTAAAATCTTTTATCGAGATTATTCTGTATTATTTTTTATCATTTTATTATCCACAATGTTTTTAGAAGTATATGTGGCTATGATCTATGGAGTAATAGGTTTCATTAAATTTAATTTAATAGAATTTGTATTATTAAGACTTATTCCAACTCTCATCATTAATTTTTTATTACTGATTATGTTATTTCCTATTATTATTAAATTTACTAAAAAAGTAAAAAACACAATTGACAGTAAGGCATAGTGATGGTAAGATGCAGTAGTTGAGTAGTTTCAAGCTACATACAACCGCTCGCATACAGGTTGAAGTACAATCATATTGTCACCTGTATATGGCGTGACTTATTATATAGGAGGTGCAAAGTATGTTTGCTATAATTGAAACAGGTGGAAAACAAATCAAAGTAGAAGAAGGTCAAGAAATCTACGTTGAAAAATTAAATGCTAACGAAGGTGACTCATTCACTTTTGATAAAGTTTTATTTGTAGGTGGCGACTCAGTTAAAGTTGGTGCTCCAACAGTTGAAGGTGCATCAGTAACTGCGACAGTTAATAAACAAGGACGCGGTAAAAAAATTACTGTCTTCACTTACAAACGTCGCAAAGACTCTAAACGTAAAAAAGGCCATCGTCAACCATATACTAAATTAACAATCGATAAAATCAACGCATAATCGTATGATTACTGTTGATATTACGGTTAATGACGAAGGTAAGGTCACAGATGTAGTCATGGATGGTCATGCTAATCATGGTGAATATGGTCATGATATTGTCTGTGCAGGAGCATCAGCAGTCTTATTTGGAAGTGTTAATGCTATAATGGGATTAACATCAGAGAAGCCAGATATCAACTACGAAGATGACGGCGGATATTTTCATATAAGAAGTGTTGATACGAATAACAAAGAAGCTCAATTAATTCTTCAAGCAATGTTAGTTTCTTTACAAACTATAGAAGAAGAATATAATGAAAATATCAAATTAAATTATAAGTGAGGTGTATCCCGATGTTAAAATTAAACTTACAATTCTTCGCATCTAAAAAAGGGGTAAGTTCTACAAAAAACGGACGTGACTCTGAGTCTAAACGTTTAGGTGCAAAACGTGCTGATGGTCAATATGTATCAGGTGGTTCTATCCTTTATCGCCAACGTGGTACTAAAATCTACCCTGGTGAAAATGTAGGTCGTGGTGGCGATGATACATTATTCGCTAAAATCGACGGCGTTGTTAAGTTTGAACGCAAAGGTCGCGACAAAAAGCAAGTTTCTGTATACGCAGTTGCTGAATAATTTTGTCTAGTAAACACCAGAAGTGAATACTTCTGGTGTTTTATTTTGTTTAGGTAAAAATACAAATTGACTATAGTTTTTATATCACTATATATAGTGATATAATTAAAAAGATTAAAATTTCGGAGTAAAAGAGGTGAGATATATGTTCGTCGATCAAGTGAAAATATCTCTAAAAGCTGGTGATGGAGGTAATGGCATCACTGCTTACAGAAGAGAAAAATATGTACCTTTTGGTGGTCCAGCTGGTGGCGACGGTGGTAAAGGTGCTTCTGTGGTATTTGAAGTGGATGAAGGATTGAGAACTTTATTAGATTTCAGATATCAAAGACATTTTAAAGCTAAAAAAGGCGAAAATGGTCAAAGTAGCAACATGCATGGTAGAAATGCGGAAGACTTAGTGTTAAAAGTACCACCAGGTACAATTATTAAAAGTGTTGAAAGTGAAGAAGTGCTTGCAGATTTGGTTGAAGATGGCCAACGTGCTATTGTAGCTAGAGGAGGACGCGGCGGGCGTGGTAACTCAAGATTTGCTACCCCTAGAAATCCTGCGCCAGATTTTAGTGAAAATGGTGAGCCAGGCGAAGAATTAGAAGTGACTTTAGAGTTGAAATTGTTAGCAGATGTTGGATTAGTTGGTTTTCCTAGTGTGGGTAAATCTACATTGCTTTCAATAGTTTCTAAAGCGAAACCTAAGATAGGTGCTTATCACTTTACGACAATAAAGCCTAATCTAGGTGTTGTTTCAACTCCTGATCATAGAAGTTTTGTTATGGCAGATTTACCAGGATTAATTGAGGGCGCTTCTGATGGTGTCGGCCTTGGACATCAATTCTTAAGACATGTTGAACGAACTAAAGTGATTGTTCATATGATTGATATGAGTGGGTCAGAAGGTCGAAACCCATTAGACGATTATAAAATTATTAATCAAGAATTAATCAATTATAAACAACGCTTAGAAGATCGTCCACAAATTATAGTCGCAAATAAAATGGATTTACCTGATTCACAAGGGAATTTATCGCATTTTAAGGAACAATTAGATAACGATGTGACAGTTGTTCCTGTTTCAACTATTACGAGAGACAATATTGATCAATTATTATATCAAATTGCCGATAAGCTCGAGGAAGTTAAAGATGTTGACTTCTCAGTTGAAGAAGATGAGAATTTAGGTGTTAATCGTGTATTATATAAACACACACCATCAGCAGATAAATTTACTATTTCTAGAGATGATGACGGCGCATATGTAGTGAGTGGCAATGCTATTGAAAGAATGTTTAAAATGACTGATTTTAATAGTGATCCAGCTGTAAGAAGATTCGCAAGACAAATGCGGTCAATGGGTATTGATGATGCTTTAAGAGAGAGAGGTTGTAGCAATGGTGATATTGTTAGAATCTTAGGCGGAGAATTTGAATTTGTCGAATAGGGGTGTCTAAATTGGACAATAAAGACAATCGAAAATTTTATTTAATTAGAGAAGATGTACTACCAGAATCTGTCATCAAAACTTTAAAAGTTAAGGATGCTTTAAAAAATAATTCGAATTTGTCCATTTATGATGCTGTAAAACAATTCAATCTCTCTAGAAGTGCATTTTACAAATATAGAGAGACAATATTTCCAGTAGATGAAAAAATATTAGATCAAAGAGAATTTACTTTGATTTTATATGTAAATGATATTGTTGGAATGTTAGCCCAAGTTCTTAATGCAATCTCTCAACTTCAATTATCAGTGTTGACAATTCATCAAAGTGTTCCAATTGAAGATAAAGCGACAATCACACTATCTTTAAATGCGAGAAATTCTAATTTATCCATTGATGAGGTCATTGAATCATTAAGAGAGATAAATCATGTAACTAAAGTAGACTTAATAAGTATGACTATGTAAAGGAGTACTGACATGTATGCATATATTAAAGGAACATTATCTCAGTTGTTCCCTACACATGTAGTGGTTGAGACATGTGGCATAGGTTATGAGATACAAACGCCTAATTCCTATCGTTTTCAAAAATATCTTGAAAAAGAAGTCCAAATTTATACTTCACTAATTGTACGAGAAGATGCTCAACTACTATATGGCTTTATTAATGAAGAGGAAAAAGAAATGTTTCTTAGCTTAATAAAAGTGACTGGGATAGGACCTAAATCAGCTTTAGCGATACTTGCTTCAAGTACACCACATGAAGTTAAATTGGCTATCGAAAATGAAAATGATGCTTATTTAACACAATTTCCTGGGATAGGAAAGAAAACTGCAAGACAAATTGTGTTAGATTTAAAAGGGAAGGTTACAATTACTGAAGAAAATAGTGACGATTTATTACAAACTCAAGTTAATGGTAATGAACAAAACCAAATAATATCTGAAGCACTATTAGCTTTACAAGCACTGGGCTATTCTAAACGAGAATTAACCAAAGTAGAAAAATCCTTAAACAAACATAATGTGAATAGTGTGGATGAAGCCGTTAAAATAGGACTACAAACACTAGTTTCTTAATGGAGGAAGTCAAATGGATAAAAGAATGGTCGATCAAGAATTTCATAATGAAGATACTGACTTGGAATTATCACTAAGACCAACACAATTAAAGCAGTATATAGGTCAATCCTCTATAAAAAGTAATTTAGAAGTCTTTATCAAGGCTGCCAAACTTAGACAAGAGCCACTCGATCATGTCTTGTTATTTGGTCCTCCAGGACTAGGTAAAACGACGCTATCAAATATCATTGCTAATGAGATGGAGGTAAATATTCGTACCATCTCAGGACCATCTTTAGAAAGACCAGGTGACTTAGCAGCGATATTATCTGGGTTACAGCCAGGTGATGTGTTATTTATCGATGAAATTCATAGATTAAGTAGTGTTGTTGAAGAAGTTCTGTATCCTGCTATGGAAGATTTTTTCTTAGACATCATCATCGGTAAAGGCGATGAAGCAAGAAGTATTCGAATAGATTTGCCGCCATTTACATTAGTTGGAGCAACGACAAGAGCCGGTAGTTTAACGGGGCCATTAAGAGATCGTTTTGGTGTGCATCTTAGATTAGAGTATTATAATGAAAATGATTTAAAGGAAATAATCACGCGAACTGCAGAGGTCTTAGGAACGGACATCGATAAGGAAAGCGCCTTAGAATTAGCTCGTCGTTCTAGAGGTACACCTAGGATAGCGAATAGGTTACTAAAACGTGTAAGAGACTTCCAACAAGTAAATGAAGACGATCAGATATATATTGAAACGACTAAACGAGCATTACAATTACTGCAGGTCGACCAACACGGTTTAGATTACATTGACCATAAAATGATGAATTGTATTATTAATCAGTACAATGGTGGTCCTGTTGGATTAGATACAATTGCAGTTTCAATAGGTGAAGAACGAGTGACTATAGAAGATGTATATGAACCTTTCTTAATCCAAAGAGGTTTCTTGGAAAGGACTCCACGTGGGAGAAAAGCAACTGCTTTAGCCTATGAACACTTTAATACTACTAACGAAAAGAGGGAATAATTTGAATATCGAAGATTTCGATTATCATTTGCCAGAGTCTCTCATTGCACAAACACCACTAAAAAACAGAGACCAAAGTAGATTGTTAGTTCTTAGCAAAGATACTGGTGAGCTGACACACTTACATTTTAGAGATGTCATCCATTATTTTGAGCCTGGTGATACATTGGTTCTTAATGATACACGTGTTATGCCTGCTAGATTATTTGGCCTAAAAGAAGAAACTGGTGCTAAAGTTGAAATGCTAATGCTCACCCAAATTGAAGGTAATGATTGGGAAGTTTTACTTAAACCTGCAAAGAGAATTAAAAAAGGTCATCGTCTAAATTTTGGAGATGGTAAAATCGTTGCTGAGTGTATTGAGGAACTTGAACAGGGCGGGCGTATTATGCGTCTACATTATGAGGGTATACTCCAAGAACGCTTAGATGAATTAGGCGAGATGCCATTACCTCCATATATTAAAGAAAGATTAGATGATCCTGATAGGTATCAAACGGTTTATGCTAAAGAGAGTGGATCAGCAGCTGCACCAACAGCGGGTTTACATTTTACTGATGATTTGCTAAATAAAATTAAACAAAAAGGGGTACATATCGCTTTTATTACATTGCATGTTGGATTAGGAACCTTTAGACCCGTAAGTGTTGAAAATATCGATGATCACGAAATGCATAGTGAGTATTATCAAATGACACAAGAAACGGCTGATTTATTAAATAAAACAAAAGAAAGTGGGAAGCGTGTGATATCAGTTGGAACAACATCAACGCGTACATTAGAAACGATACGTCGTGATCATCCTCAATTTGTTGCCACAAGTGGATGGACTGATATCTTTATTTATCCTGGCTTTGAGTTTAAAGCGATAGATGGGTTAATTACTAATTTCCACTTACCTAAATCAACGTTAGTCATGCTAGTATCAGCATTTAGCAATAAAAAATATATTTTAAACGCTTATCATAAAGCTGTTGAAATGGAGTATCGATTCTTTAGTTTTGGAGATGCAATGTTAATTATATAAAAGAATGTGAGGTTTAACATATGCCTGCAGTGACATATGAGCATATAAAAACATGTAAACAATCCGGTGCCAGATTAGGAATTGTACATACACCGCATGGATCTTTTGAAACACCAATGTTTATGCCGGTTGGGACAAAAGCAACAGTTAAAACAATGAGCCCGGAAGAATTAAGAAACATAGAAGCAAAGATTATATTAGGAAACACATATCATTTGTGGTTACAACCTGGAAATGATATTATCAAGCACGCTGGGGGATTACACAAATTCATGAATTGGGACGGTCCAATTTTAACAGATTCTGGTGGTTTCCAAGTATTTAGTTTAAGTAATTTGCGTAAAATTTCTGAAGAAGGTGTAGAATTTAGACATCATACCAATGGCTCAAAACTATTTTTGAGTCCCGAGAAGTCTATGCAAATACAAAATGATTTAGGTTCTGATATTATGATGGCATTTGATGAATGTCCACCAATGCCAGCTGAATATGATTACGTCAAAGATTCAATCGAACGTACAACTCGATGGGCAGCCAGATGTTTAAAAGCACATCAACGCCCTGGAGATCAAGCACTGTTCGGTATTATTCAAGGTGGAGAATACAAAGACTTAAGAGAACAAAGTGCTAAAGAGCTAGTCAGTCTTGATTTTCCAGGGTATGCAATAGGAGGGCTGTCTGTAGGTGAGCCAAAACCTGTTATGTATGACATGGTTGAACATACAGAACAATTTATGCCGAAAGATAAACCTAGATATTTAATGGGAGTAGGTTCTCCTGATGCTTTGATTGAATGTAGCATTAGGGGCATGGATATGTTTGATTGTGTATTACCTACTAGAATTGCTAGAAATGGTACTTGTATGACATCAAATGGTCGATTAGTTGTTAAAAATGCTAAATATGCAGATGATTTAAGACCACTTGATGAACAATGTGACTGTTATACATGTCAACATTACACAAGAGCTTATATTAGACATCTAGTTAAAGCGGAAGAGACTTTTGGTATCCGTCTTACTACTATTCATAATTTACATTTTCTGCTAAAATTAATGGAAGATATTAGACAAGCCATTCGAGAAGACCGTCTTTTAGATTTTAAAGATGAATTCTTTGAACAATATGGATTAAATGTAGAAAACCCTAAAAACTTTTAAAGAGGAGTAACTAAAATGGAATTAACTTCATTGATTATACCAATTTTATTATTGGTCGTAATGTATTTCTTATTAATAAGACCACAACAAAAACGTGCAAAAGAACATCGTGCAATGATTAACCGTGTTGAAGCGGGTCAAAAGATTACTACAATCGGTGGTATTAAAGGAACTATAAAAGCTGTAGATGAAACTTCTGTAATCATTACAGTAAATAGTAATGGAACAGAAATGACTTTTGAAAAACCAGCTATAAAACAAGTAGATCCTTCATAAATACAGATTGATATCTAAATGTAGGGGATAGAATGTTTTATCTTTCTACTGTAATAGAATTCTAATCTTAAATGATTAAAATAAATTTATTTTAACTTCTGTATTGATTGTTATAATGTTAAGAATGCCTGGGACAATTTCTGTCTCAGGTTTTTTTAGTATTTTTTAAACATAATAATTATTATAAAATTGTTGCATTTTTAGACAATAATTTCACTATTTCTATGAGTATGTTAATATAAGTAAGTCCGTTAAAGTGAACGTAATATCATTTTAACTTGCACGATAATTTATTCATCGAGTATTCTAGATACATAAGTAAATAATGAGGTGTTCATGTGAAGAAAACGAGTAGAATAATTGCATTCATACTCCTCATAGCTCTACTATTCACAGGAATGGGTATGACGTATAAGAATGTAGTTAAAAATGTTAATTTAGGTCTAGATTTGCAAGGTGGTTTTGAAGTCCTCTTCCAAGTAGATCCTTTAAATAAAGGAGATAAAATTGATAAAAAAGCACTTCAAGCTACATCTCAAACATTAGAAAATCGTGTAAATGTTCTAGGTGTATCAGAACCGAAAATACAAATCGAAGATCCAAATCGAATTCGTGTACAATTAGCAGGTATCAAGGATCAAGCACAAGCGCGTAAATTATTATCGACACAAGCTAATTTAACAATTAGAGATGCTGAAGATCATGTTTTAATGTCTGGTTCAGACATTAAACAAGGCTCTGCTAAACAAGAATTTAAACAAGAAACTAATCAACCAACAGTTACATTTAAAGTAAAAAGTAAAGATAAATTTAAGAAAGTAACTGAAAAGATTTCTAAAAAACGTGACAATGTCATGGTAGTTTGGTTAGATTTCGAAAAAGGCGATAGTTACAAGAAAGAAGCTAAAAAGCAACAAGAAGGTAAAAAGCCTAAATTTATATCTGCAGCGAGTGTAGACCAACCTATTAATTCTAGTAGTGTTGAAATTTCAGGTGGCTTCAATGGGAAAAAAGGTGTTGAAGAAGCGAAACAAATAGCTGAGTTATTAAATGCCGGCTCATTACCAGTTGATTTAAAAGAAATTTACTCTAACTCTGTTGGTGCACAATTTGGTCAAGATGCTCTTGATAAGACCATGTTTGCATCAATTGTAGGTATAGCATTAATTTATTTATTTATGCTTGGTTTCTATCGTTTGCCTGGTTTAGTTGCAATCATTGCCTTAACCACTTATATTTATTTAACTTTAGTCGCATTCAATTTCATATCAGGTGTATTAACTCTACCTGGATTGGCGGCATTAGTTTTAGGTGTAGGTATGGCTGTCGATGCCAATATCATAATGTATGAACGTATTAAAGATGAACTAAGAATTGGACGCACGCTTAAACAAGCGTATTCAAAAGCAAATAAAAGTTCATTCTTAACTATATTTGATTCCAACTTAACAACTGTCATCGCTGCAGCTGTGCTTTTCTTCTTTGGAGAAAGTTCAGTCAAAGGCTTCGCAACCATGTTACTCTTAGGTATTTTAATGATATTTGTAACCGCAGTATTCTTATCAAGAGGGTTGTTATCATTACTGGTATCTTCAAACTTCTTTAAAAAACAATACTGGTTATTTGGTGTTAAGAAGAAGGATAGACATGATATTAATGAAGGTAAAGATGTACATGATTTAAAAACATCATATGAAAGGTTAAACTTTGTTAAATTAGCTAAGCCACTTATTTCACTTAGTATTTTAATTGTAATTATTGGTTTGATTATCATTTCAATATTTAAATTAAACTTAGGTATTGATTTCTCATCCGGAACAAGAGCAGATATTCAATCTAAAAATGCTATAACACAAGCACAGGTTGAGAAAACTGTAAAATCAGTTGGATTGGAACCAGATCAAATACAGATTAATGGTAGTGGAAATAAAAATGCCACAGTTCAGTTTAAAAAAGATTTATCACGTGAGGAAGACAATAAATTAAGTGCTAAGGTGAAATCTGAATTTGGAGATAATCCACAAATTAATACCGTTTCACCTCTCATAGGCCAAGAGCTAGCTAAAAATGCTGTAACTGCATTAATACTTGCTTCTATAGGCATTATTATCTATGTTTCACTAAGATTTGAATGGCGTATGGGTCTATCTTCTGTACTTGCATTATTACATGACGTATTTATCATCATTGCAATCTTTAGTTTGTTTAGATTAGAAGTAGATTTAACATTTATTGCAGCAGTATTAACTATCGTTGGTTATTCAATCAATGATACAATCGTAACTTTCGACCGTGTTCGAGAAAATCTGCATAAAGTTAAAGTAATTACGCATACTGATCAAATTGATGATATAGTCAACCGCTCTATTAGACAAACTATGACACGTTCTATTAATACAGTGTTGACTGTAGTTGTAGTTGTAGTTGCAATATTAATATTAGGTGCACCAACAATATTTAATTTCTCTTTAGCATTACTAATTGGATTATTATCTGGTGTATTCTCGTCAATTTTCATTGCTGTACCATTATGGGGCATGCTTAAGAAACGACAGTTTAAAAAGACAAAAAATAATAAATTAGTAGTACACAAAGAGAAGAAATCTAACGATGAAAAAATCTTAGTTTAACTTCTTCACATTTTAATAATTTTAAAAATTTACAAGAGGCTGGAACAAAAAGGTCCAAGATAAGTAATTAAAGACAATTTCTATTGAAATAATATAGAAATTGTCTTTTTTATAATTTTTTGATTATTTTCAGCTCGTTGAGCTATTATTTTTTATATTAAGCCACGATGATGTCTGAATTCATCGAATTCTGTATCTGGAATTATTTCTACAATATCATTTACATGTCGTGAAATATCATGTGTGGGGATAAGAACTGAAATTTCCATTGGTAGAGTAAGTTAAGTCATATTATAATCTTTATACATAAGGCACCTCGTTAATTTAGTTTATTGCTATTTATTAAATTATACGAAAGACCTTATTTTTTAAAGTATTTCAATGTGAAATTACATATAAACACAAAGTATTTTGGCGAGACTCTTGAGGGAGCAGGACAAGTTGAAGACTACAGGCTGAAGCTGTCCCCTAAGAAAGCGAGCCAACAATACGAGGTATTGTAAATAAAGAAGCCAGTAAATGAATTTATAAAAAACTCATTTACTGTCTATTTTGCTAGGAATTATGCCCCTGCCTCTTGATTTTATATATTAGCGTTTAATCATAAAGATAGCAGTTAATGAACAAATTGAATGATAAAAGTTTTGTGAAGAATTGAAATGATATATTCTTTTAAAAAATGCAAGTACTTTTTATTTCAATAAAATTTCGGTATAATGACCTGTGGAAATGAGGACGATTATAATGATTAAATCAAAATATAATTGGGATATAACTCAACCGAATACCTTTATAAGTGAGAGTAGCAGTGATCAATTTAAACTTTCACCTATAGTAAAAAAGGTATTAGAGAGTAAAAATATTGTGGATAATCAGGAGATTCAAAATCTATTTGAAGGCACTAACATTAGTCATGATTATATGTTATTAAGTGATATGCAAAAAGCCATTGATCGTATTAAATTAGCTATCGATCAAAATGAACGAATACTAGTATATGGTGACTATGATGCAGATGGTGTTACATCTACTACAATTCTAGTGTCTACTTTACGTCTACTTGGCGCTCAGGTGGGGTGGTATATTCCCAATAGATTTACAGAAGGATATGGACCTAATGAATTAGCATTTAAAAATGCTTATGACGAAGGGATTTCCTTAATAATAACTGTAGATAATGGGATACAGGGACATCATGAAATAAGTACCATACAAGAATTAGGTGTAGATGTTATAGTGACAGATCATCATGAAATAGGAGAAACTTTACCTGATGCTTTTGCAATTGTACATCCGATGCATCCTAATTTTGAATATCCTTTTAAATATTTATGTGGTGCGGGTGTTGCTTATAAATTGGCCCAAGGATTGATAGAGCATCCACCTCAACATTTCATAGCATTAGCTGCCATAGGTACAATTGCAGATTTAGTATCATTGACAGATGAGAATAGATATATTGTAAAGCAAGGATTAAAGATATTAAACAATCATACACCATCGTCCATAAAGGCTATCTTAAATCAAGCGGGTTTTAATGATGAAATAACAGAAGAAACAATTGGTTTTATTATTGGACCTCGATTAAATGCGGTTGGTAGACTAGAAGATGCATCATTAGCTGCTGAACTTTTATTGTCCGATGAATTTGAAGAGGCGGAATTTTTAGCTGAACAAGTTGAACATTTTAATCATGAACGTAAAGATATAGTATCTAAAATTACTGATGAAGCATTGTTATTAGCAGAGGAACAAATCAAGCAAGGCCATTTGTTTCTTTTACTTGCCAAAGAGGGGTGGCATGAGGGTGTATTAGGTATTGTTGCATCTAAAATTGTAGAAACATATGCACTACCTACATTAATTTTAAATATTGATGAAAATCAAAATCATGCCAAGGGTTCTGCGAGGTCAATTGAACAAGTTTCCATGTTTGATATTTTAAATGACCATCAACAGTTAATTGATAAGTTTGGTGGTCATCACATGGCTGCAGGAATGACAATGTCTATCGATAATATTGAACATTTACATAAAGAGCTAGATATGTGGATGAAAGAACTAACTGTTACCACTTCATTAGAGCCTTCAATAAAGGTGGATGCACAACTTGAAGAAAAAGAAATTAACATTAAAAATATTAAAGATATATTTCAATTAAGGCCTTTTGGTACGGACTTTAATAGTCCTCTTTTTATGGTTAGAGATCTAATTGTCAAGTCAACAAAGGGAATTGGACAGGATAATAAGCATCTTAAGTTAACGCTTGGTCATTCAGGTTTAACTGCTTTATTTTGGAATCATGGACATTTGGCAAGTGAACTTGAACCAGGTCAACCGATTCATATAATAGGAACATTGCAAATTAATGAATGGAATGGTAATCAAACACCTCAATTTATCATCAAAGACATTGCTATAGACCAATTACAAATTTTAGATTATCGTAGTAAACGTAAAAATATACAATTTAAAGAATCTGAATCAAATGTTGCCTATGTCATTCATCCGAAACTTAAAAAAAGCAATTCACATTACTATCATTATGGTGAGGCTATTGATAGACCTTATGATAAAATAGTGTTTAGAGATTTACCTAATACTATGGTTGAAATTGAACAAACCTTAGAACATTCACAAATTTCTCAACTATATTTAGTTCTGCAGCATGAAAAGTCAATATATTTTGAAGGTATCCCTAGCAAGTCGCTTTTTAAAAAGTGTTACAAAGCTTTAATAAACAAAAAAGAAACTGACTTAATTAAAGAAGGTATGCTGCTTTGTGAGTACTTAAATATTAAGCCAGAAATATTAACATTCATGCTTAAAGTCTTTAAAGAATTGGAGTTTATTTACGACGAAAAGGGATTGATTAAGATAAATCCAGCGCCAAATAAACAAGATATAGAAAATAGTCGTATTTACCAAATGAGACGAGCACGTATGGAAGTAGAAGAACGTCTTCTCTATGATGATTTTTTAAATATAAAAGAATGGATAATATCAAAGTTAACATAGCTTTCAGGAGGAAAAACAATGGATTTAAAACAATATGTTTCAGAAGTAAAAGATTGGCCTTCAGCAGGTGTAAGCTTTAAGGATATAACAACTATAATGGATAATGGTGAAGCATATGGATATGCTACGGATCAAATTGTTGAATACGCAAAGGAAAAAAATATAGATATAGTAGTTGGTCCTGAAGCCAGAGGATTCATAATAGGGTGTCCAGTTGCTTACTCAATGGGTATTGGATTTGCTCCAGTACGTAAAGAAGGAAAACTACCTCGAGAAGTTATTCGTTATGAATATAATTTAGAATATGGAACTAACGTATTAACTATGCATAAAGATGCGATTAAACCAGGACAACGAGTTTTAATTACTGATGATTTACTAGCTACAGGTGGAACAATTGAAGCAGCAATAAAACTTGTTGAACAATTAGGTGGTATAGTAGTAGGTATTGCGTTTATTATTGAACTTAAATATTTGAATGGTATTGATAAAATAAAAGATTATGATGTGATGAGTTTGATTTCATATGATGAATAAAAATAATAAAATTTAGATTTTTATGAGCCTGAAAAATAATATCAGGCTCATTAATCTTTTTAAAAAGCTTAATGTCTTAGTGTATTAAAATGATTATCAATGTTATTATAGTTTACTTTATAACTGCTATGAATATCAGCTAAGTATTCATCTCTATTTATCTTTGACATTGCTTTAAAACGATATTAAATAAAAATATGTGTTTTAATTTTTTAATTGGAATCGACAACTTAAATGTAAAATTATATATGTGATTAAAGTTTAACATCATTTATTTATTTGTAAGTCATATTGTAGTATCATGAAACTATTATTTAGAAAGTTAATAAATGAGTTTCAATTATATAGTTGAACATGATAATTTGATATATGTAGAACCTTTCTACTTTCTTAAGCTATAAATGATTTATGGTAAAATGAATACAAAACAATGAATAAGTACTTTCATGTGGTATGTTAAACATCTTTGCAACATGAGTACTAAACGAAAGTAATGAATTGAGTGGGGTGTCATTAAAGTGAATAACGAGTATCCATATAGCGCGGATGAGGTGCTTTATAAAGCTAAATCATATTTATCAACAAGTGAATATGAATATGTTCTCAAAAGTTATCATATAGCTTATGAGGCACATAAGGGTCAATTTAGAAAAAATGGCTTACCTTATATTATGCATCCTATTCAAGTTGCAGGGATTTTAACAGAGATGCGTTTAGACGGACCCACTATTGTCGCTGGATTTCTACATGATGTGATTGAAGATACTTCTTATACATTTGAAGATGTTAAAGATATGTTTAATGAAGAAATTGCACGAATAGTAGACGGAGTAACTAAACTTAAAAAGGTTAAGTATCGCTCTAAGGAAGAACAACAAGCAGAAAATCATCGTAAACTATTTATTGCTATTGCTAAAGATGTACGCGTAATTTTAGTGAAGTTAGCAGATCGGCTTCATAATATGAGAACTTTAAAGGCAATGCCAAGAGAGAAGCAGGTAAGAATCTCTAAGGAAACCTTAGAAATCTATGCTCCTTTAGCACATCGTCTCGGAATCAACACGATAAAGTGGGAACTTGAAGATACAGCGCTGAGATATATTGACAGTGTGCAATATTTCCGCATCGTTAATCTTATGAAGAAAAAACGTAGTGAACGCGAAGCTTACATTACAAATGCAATCAATAAAATTAAAAACGAAATGACTAAAATGAATCTTTCGGGCGAAATTAACGGTAGACCAAAACATATTTACAGTATATACCGCAAAATGATAAAACAAAAAAAGCAATTCGATCAAATATTTGATTTGCTTGCTATACGTATTATAGTTAATTCGATAAATGATTGTTATGCGACACTTGGTTTAGTTCATACATTATGGAAACCGATGCCTGGACGTTTTAAAGATTATATAGCTATGCCTAAGCAAAATATGTATCAATCACTACATACCACTGTAGTTGGACCCAATGGCGATCCTTTAGAAATACAAATTAGAACGCACGAAATGCATGAAATCGCTGAACATGGTGTTGCTGCACATTGGGCTTATAAAGAAGGTAAGACAGTTAATCAAAAAACACAGGATTTTCAAAATAAGCTTAATTGGTTAAAAGAACTTGCTGAAACCGACCATACTTCTGCAGATGCGCAAGAATTTATGGAATCCTTAAAATATGATTTACAGAGCGATAAGGTATATGCATTTACTCCAGCTAGTGATGTTATAGAGTTACCTTATGGTGCAGTACCAATTGATTTTGCTTATGCAATACACAGTGAAGTAGGAAATAAAATGATTGGTGCTAAGGTTAATGGTAAAATCGTACCTATAGATTATGTTCTACAAACTGGTGATATTATAGAGATTCGTACAAGTAAACATTCTTACGGTCCAAGTAGAGACTGGTTGAAAATTGTAAAATCTTCTAGTGCCAAAAGTAAAATCAAAAGTTTCTTTAAAAAACAAGATCGTTCTTCTAATATTGAAAAAGGTAAATTTATGGTAGAAGCGGAGATTAAAGAACAAGGATTCCGTGTTGAAGATATTCTAACTGAGAAAAATTTAGAAGTCGTTAATGAAAAATATCATTTTGCTAATGATGAAGATTTGTACGCAGCTGTTGGATTCGGTGGTGTTACATCAATACAAATCGTCAATAAATTAACTGAACGACAAAGAATATTAGATAAACAAAAGGCATTAAATGAGGCGCAGGAAGTTACAAAATCTGTACCTATAAAAAAAGATATTACCACAGACAGTGGTGTATATGTTGAGGGATTAGAAAACGTCTTAATCAAGTTATCAAAATGTTGTAATCCTATACCAGGTGATGATATTGTTGGTTATATCACTAAAGGACACGGTATTAAAGTTCATCGTACAGATTGTCCAAATATAAAAAATGAGACAGATCGATTGATTTCGGTAGAGTGGGTAAAATCTAAAGATTCAACACAACAATATCAAGTTGATTTAGAAGTTACTGCATATGATAGAAATGGCTTGCTTAATGAAGTATTACAAGCTGTAAATTCTACTGCTGGAAGCTTGATTAAAGTATCTGGGCGTTCAGACATTGATAAAAATGCAGTAATTAATATTAGTGTGATGGTAAAAAATGTCAATGATGTGTACCGTGTCGTTGAAAAAATTAAACAACTAGGTGACGTTTATACAGTATCTAGAGTTTGGAACTAGAGGTGCAAAAGATATGAAGATAATTGTACAAAGAGTTAAAAATGCTAGAGTTACGAATGATACAATTGATAACCAAATTAATAAAGGCTATTGTTTACTTGTAGGAGTAGGTCAAAATTCTACTGAAGAGGATGTAAAAGTCATCGCAAGAAAGATTGCTCATGCACGTCTCTTTGAAGATGAAAATGACAAATTGAATTTAAATATTCAACAAGTTGAAGGAGAAATTCTTTCAGTTTCCCAATTTACTATATACGCTGATGTTAAAAAGGGGAATAGACCTGGATTCTCAAATTCTAAAGCTCCAGAACAAGCTAAAGACTTATATCAAAAATTTAATAAAGAATTAGAAGGTTATGGCTTAATTGTCAAAACAGGTGAGTTTGGAACACATATGAATGTTGAAATTAATAACGATGGACCTGTCACATTGATTTATGAATCGCAGGATGGGAAAATAATATGAAGAAAATAGATTCATGGCTAACTAAACATGGTCTAAAAAATCGACTTACGCTCGTAGTAATTGTAATTTTTATTATATTTTTAATTTTACTTTTTATGTTTGTTAATTTAAGTGATGAAGATACAGGTCAAATTACTATAACTGAGAATGCTGAGTTAAGAACAGGACCTAATGCCGCCTATCCTGTTATTTATAAAATAGAAAAAGGCGAAAGTTTTAAGAAAATAGATCGAAAAGGGAAATGGATTGAAGTTCAAAATCACGCTGGCACTGAGAAAGGCTGGGTTGCTGGTTGGCACACAAATTTGAACATTCCAGCTGATCAATCACTTTCGTCAAACCCTCTAAAAGGAAAAACAATTGTACTTGACCCTGGTCATGGTGGAAGTGATCAGGGCGCCTCAAGTAGTACACCATCTAAAAGTCTCGAAAAAAATTACACACTTAAAACTGCTAAAGAATTAAAAAAGTTATTAAATAAGGAAGGTGCTCATGTAAAAATGACTCGTTCCAATGATAAATATGTGTCCCTAGATGATAGAAATATAAAGGGTGACGCATTTATTAGTATACATAATGATGCGCTTGATTCTTCAAATGCCAATGGAGTGACTGTTTATTGGTTTAAAGACAAGCAAGAAACACTTGCACAAACTTTAAATTCTGCAATTCAAAAGAAGGCATTATTGACAAATCGAGGTTCTAGACAACAAAATTATCAAGTGTTGAGACAGACAGATATACCAGCAGTACTGTTAGAGTTAGGCTATATAAGTAATCCTACTGATGAATCAATGATTAATGATCAATTACATAGACAAGTGGTTGAACAAGCTATTGTTGATGGTTTAAAACAATATTTCTCGTCCTAGACCTTGCAAATTATTCTAAAAATCGTTATCATTATTGTTGAACTTTATAAATAAAACCGATATGATTCTTGAAATTTTAAATGAAGTAGGTAGCATTTAATGCGTAGAAATACAATCCTTGGCTGTAAGATTGTACTTAGTAATTTAAAAATTTGAACGCAAGAAGAGGTACTTTTAATTAAAAGTCGGATAGCGCACGTTAAGCGTTTTGAGTGGATTATGCTTTTATCAGTATAATCAAATAGGGTGGCAACACGGTGAATCGTCCCTTGTATAGTTTTGCACTATACAAGGGACTTTTTAATTTTTTATAACCCATATGAAAATAAAAGACTATTTTAATCTTTTTTAATAATAAAGGAGAGAGTTTTATGATTAAGATGCCAAGAGGTACCCAAGATATCTTGCCGCAAGATTCTGCTAAATGGCGTTACATTGAAAATCGATTACACACATTAATGGAATTGTATAATTATAAAGAAATAAGAACGCCAATTTTTGAAAGTACTGAACTTTTTGCAAGAGGCGTGGGGGATTCTACTGACGTTGTTCAAAAGGAAATGTATACATTTAAAGATAAAGGGGATCGTAGTTTAACATTACGTCCTGAAGGAACTGCAGCCGTTGTACGTTCATATATTGAACACAAAATGCAAGGTGAACCCAATCAACCTATCAAACTTTACTACAATGGTCCTATGTTTAGATACGAACGTAAACAAAAAGGAAGATATCGCCAATTTAACCAATTTGGTGTCGAAGCAATAGGAGCGGAAAATCCTAGTATTGATGCTGAAATACTCGCTATGGTTATGCATATATATGAGTCTTTCGGATTAAAGCATTTAAAGTTAGTTATCAATAGTATTGGTGATAGTGAATCACGTAAAGAATATAACGAAGCATTAGTAAAACATTTTGAACCTGTGATTGATACATTTTGTTCAGATTGTCAATCAAGATTACACACTAATCCTATGAGAATTTTAGATTGTAAAATCGATAGAGATAAAGAAGCAGTAAAAAATGCACCCCGTATCACAGATTATCTCAATAATGATTCTAAATCTTATTATGAACAAGTTAAATTACATCTTGATAATTTGAACATATCTTATGTTGAAGATCCTAACTTAGTTCGTGGGTTAGATTATTATACTCATACTGCCTTTGAATTAATGATTGATAATCCAGAGTATGATGGAGCTATCACTACATTATGTGGTGGTGGTCGATATAATGGGTTGTTACAATTATTAGATGGTCCAGATGAAACAGGTATTGGGTTTGCACTAAGTATTGAAAGATTATTGATGGCACTTGATGAAGAAGGTATTTCATTAGATGTAAGTGAAGATTTTGATTTATTTGTTGTGACAATGGGAGAAGATGCCGATCGTTATGCTGTTAAGTTAATCAATGATTTAAGAAGAAATGGAATAAAAGTAGATAAGGATTATCTAAACAGAAAAATTAAAGGACAAATGAAACAAGCTGACCGTCTTAATGCTAAATATACAGTAGTAATTGGAGATCAAGAGCTTGAAAATAATGAAATTGGTGTGAAAAACATGATTTCAGGCGAATCAGAAAATGTACAATTAGACGAATTGGTTAATTATTTTAAAAGTAGAAAGGAAGTCTAAAAATGAATAAAAGAACAACGTATTGTGGTTTAGTCACAGAAGAATTTTTAAACGAAAAAGTAACATTAAAAGGTTGGGTTCATAACAGACGAGATTTAGGTGGATTAATTTTTGTTGATTTAAGAGATCGTGAAGGTATTGTCCAAATAGTTTTTAATCCTGACTTTTCCGAAGAAGCATTGCAAGTTGCTGAAACAGTACGCTCAGAATATGTAGTCGAAGTTGAAGGTGTAGTAACAAAACGTGATGCTGAAACTATTAACCCAAAAATCAAAACAGGTCAAGTTGAGGTTCAAGTTTCAAATATTGAGATTATTAACAAATCAGAAACACCTCCATTTTCAATTAATGAAGAAAATGTAAACGTTGATGAAAATATTCGATTAAAATATAGATATTTAGATTTACGTAGACAAGAATTAGCGCAAACTTTTAAAATGAGACATCAAACTACGCGTTCTATCCGTCAATACTTAGATAATAATGGCTTCTTCGATATTGAAACACCAGTATTAACAAAATCAACACCTGAGGGTGCGCGAGATTATCTAGTACCTTCCCGTGTACACGAGGGTGAATTTTACGCGTTGCCACAATCACCACAATTATTTAAACAACTATTAATGATAAGTGGTTTTGATAAATATTATCAAATTGTTAAATGTTTCCGTGATGAAGACTTACGTGCAGATCGTCAACCAGAATTCACTCAAGTTGATATTGAAATGAGTTTTGTCGATCAAGAAGATATCATAGCCATGGGTGAAGATATGTTACGTAAGGTTGTAAAAGATGTAAAAGGAATAGACGTTAGTGGCCCATTCCCACGTATGACATATGCAGAGGCTATGGACCGTTTTGGTTCAGATAAACCTGACACTCGTTTCGGTATGGAACTTATCAATGTGTCACAGCTTGGTAAAGAAATGAATTTTAAAGTTTTTAAAGATACGGTAGATAACAACGGCGAAATTAAAGCAATTGTCGCAAAAGACGCTGCAAATAAATATACACGTAAAGACATGGATGCATTAACAGAGTTTGTAAATATATATGGTGCAAAAGGATTAGCTTGGGTTAAAGTTGTTGATGATGGTTTAAGTGGCCCAATTGCTAGATTTTTCGAAGATGTTAATGTTGAAACACTTAAACAGTTAACAGAAGCTAAACCTGGAGATTTAGTAATGTTTGTAGCTGATAAACCTAATGTTGTTGCTCAAAGTTTAGGGGCTTTAAGAATTAAATTAGCAAAAGAATTAGGTTTAATTGATGAATCAAAATTAAATTTCTTATGGGTAACTGATTGGCCGTTATTAGAGTATGATGAAGATGCAAAACGTTATGTAGCAGCACATCATCCATTTACTTCACCTAAAAGAGAAGATATCGAAAAGCTAGACACTGAACCTGAAAATGTACAAGCCAACGCTTATGATATTGTTCTAAATGGTTATGAACTTGGTGGTGGTTCTATAAGAATACACGATGGTGAATTGCAACAAAAAATGTTTGAAGTATTAGGATTTACTAATGAACAAGCTCAAGAACAATTTGGTTTCTTATTAGATGCTTTTAAATACGGTGCTCCACCTCATGGTGGCATCGCGTTAGGTTTAGATAGACTTGTGATGTTATTAACAAATAGAACAAACTTGAGAGATACAATTGCATTCCCTAAAACAGCATCAGCTACATGTCTTTTAACTGACGCTCCAGGAGAAGTATCTGATAAACAACTCCAAGAACTCTCACTAAGAATCAGACACTAGGGCCCCAACAAAGAGAATTTCACAAAGAAATTCAACAGGCAGAGCAAGTTGGGACTAGGGCCTTAATTTAATGTTTCTTAAGAAATTAGCACAGAGAGCTTAATTGTACGAATTGAATATAAAACATCGGTGTGTAATATAATTAATCAGACATTATATTATAATTTTGGTAACTAGTTTAGAATACACGAGAAAATAATACACATTTGAGTTAAATGATAAGTCTTTAAAATTTACTTCTCTTTTTAAATTGTGGTATGATATTTTCATAAGATAGTCATCTGTGGTGTTCGTAAGTTTGCTTTTTATTTGGGCCTAACACTCTTTGATCAGGGAGCCCAATAGGTTTTCTCGCAGCGCACACGCCTCTATAGGAGGACTTGCAAAACGAGAAACAGGGCACCCACCTGTATATAGCAGGCCGAATGATCAAGCTATTTATAACTACGGCATCAACGGACTCTATCGGTACGCAAGACTTTTGTCTTGCGTATTTTTATGTATATAATTATAAAGAAGCATAGATATAATGAATTGGAATCAAAGGAGCTAAAGATGAAACATCAATTTTCAAGGAATGAATTAGCAATAGGACAAGAAGGGCTGAACTTACTAAAAAATAAGACTGTTGCAGTTTTAGGTGTTGGTGGCGTCGGGTCATTTGCAGCTGAGGCATTGGCTCGGACTAATATAGGGCACATCATACTTATAGATAAAGATGATGTCGATATTACAAATGTGAACAGGCAAATTCATGCACTGACTTCAACTATTGGTCAAAGTAAAGTCACGCTAATGGAAGAAAGAATCAAATTAATAAATCCCGATTGTAAAGTAACTTCTTTGCATATGTTTTATACCGAGGAAACATACAAAGATATCTTCAATAATTATGATATTGATTATTTTATTGATGCAAGCGATACAATCATTTATAAAGTTCATCTCATGAAAGAGTGTTTAGAAAGAGGAATTGAGTTAATTTCAAGTATGGGTGCAGCAAATAAGACTGACCCGACACGTTTTGAAATTGCAGATATTTCAAAAACACATACTGATCCTATGGCTAAAGTAATTAGAAATCGTTTAAAACGCCTTGGTATTCGTAAAGGTGTTAAAGTAGTATTTTCTGATGAAAGTCCTATTGTTATTCGCGAGGACGTAAAAGAAACAGTAGGAGATAAAAATGCAATCAATAGAAAAGGGCAAATGCCTCCATCTTCTAATGCATTTGTTCCAAGTGTAGTAGGCCTTATTTGTGCAAGCTACGTTGTCAACGATATTTTAAAAGATATACCTGTAAGGCGAATTAAAGATAAAGGACAAAATTAAAGTTATCTATCTCATTGCAAGAAAATCATCATCTTCTATTTTTGTGAAATTTGATTCATAGTTTAAAAAAAACAAAATGTATTTTAAATAAATCTACAACAACTCATAGTAAAAAAACCTGAGGCATCAGTATTGTCCCAGGTTTTTTGCATCTAAGATATTAATTTCAACTACATATTTTCAATGAATAAAATTATGTTTTATTTCGTAAGTTATCGTAAATTGTTTTAAATTGTTGTTCACTTTTTGATGTGGTTTTTGGTTCATAATACACTCTGTTTTTTAATTTTTCTGGTAAGTACTGTTGTACAACATGACCATTTTCATAGTTATGAGGATATTTGTAACCTATAGCCCGTCCTAACTTTTTAGCACCTGAATAATGACCGTCTTTCAGATAATCCGGTATTTGACCTATATGTCCATTTCTTATATCGCCAAGAGCTTTATCTATTGCTGTGATACCAGAATTTGATTTAGGTGATAAGCATAATTCTATTACAGCTTGACTAAGGGGAATTCGTGCTTCTGGAAAACCTAGACGTTCAGCTGATTGTATTGCTGCTAAAGTCCTCTGACCAGCATTAGGTGATGCTAACCCAACATCTTCATAACTAATTACAAGTAATCGACGTACGATTGTAGGTAAGTCACCAGCTTCAATTAGACGTGCTAAGTAGTGGAGTGCTGCATTGACATCACTACCTCTAATTGATTTTTGAAAAGCGCTCATGACGTCATAATGCATGTCTCCATCTTTATCACTTACAAAAGCACCTTTTTGTAAGCAATCTTTTGCGTCATCTAATGTAATATGTCTTTCGTTTTCTTCACCAATATGAGCACTTAGTACAGCTAATTCCAAAGCGTTTAATGCACTCCTAACGTCGCCTTGGCTTTGCGTTGAAAAATATTCGATAGCATCTTCATCTACAATAGGATGATAAGTACTTAAACCTCTTTCCTTATCATTTATAGCTCTATCTAATGCCAATCTTATATCATCTTGATCTAATGGGTAAAGCTCAAATATTTGTGCTCTAGATCGTATCGCTGGATTTATCGCATGATAAGGATTTGAAGTTGTTGCACCTATTAATACAATTTTGCCATTTTCAAGATGTGGTAATAAAAAATCTTGTTTAGCTTTGTCTAAACGATGAATTTCATCTAATAGTAAGATAACTTGTCCTGACATCTTAGCTTCTTCGACAATTAGCTGCATATCTTTCTTTGTATTTGTTACGGCATTTAATTGTCTGAATTTAAATTGTGTACTGCCTGAAATTGCTTTTGCAATACTTGTTTTACCAATTCCAGGTGGACCATAAAAAATCATAGAAGAAAGACGTTTAGTATCTACCATCCTTCTTATTATACCTTTCGGACCAACCAGGTGTTGTTGAGATATAATTTCATCTATATTTTTCGGTCTCATTCGAGAGGCTAATGGTTCTGTACTCACATTTTTCACACCTTTCTAATATTATATTAACGTAAAAAATGATAGAATGGTATCAGATACTATTCGAATTAAGTGAGGTTATACAATGAAAATATCAACAAAAGGGAGATACGGATTAACATTGATGATATCTCTTGCTAAAAGAGAGGGTCAAGGTTGTGTATCACTAAAAACAATTGCTGAAGAAAATAAACTAAGTGATTTATATCTTGAACAATTAGTAGGCCCTTTAAGAAATGCTGGATTAATTCGAAGCGTTCGAGGTGCTAAAGGTGGTTATCAACTTAGAGTTCCATCAGAAGAAATTACTGCAGGAGATATTATCCGATTACTAGAAGGACCGATTACGTTTGTAGAAAGTATTGATTCAGAACCGCCTGCACAAAAGCAACTATGGATTAGAATGAGAGATGCTGTAAGAGATGTTTTAGATCATACTACATTAAAATATCTTGCAGATTACAAAGATACGAATGAAGACTTAGAGGGTTATATGTTCTATATTTAAATTTTATAGTGGTTAAATAGATACATAGATATCTCCATTCATTATTTACTCGTAAAAATTTTACCTGCAATGTTTAACTAACATTTTATAAGGTTATAACAAAGCATAGCAATCATGGATTCACATTTTTAATCCATTTTAATGTTGCTATAAATAAACTTTTATAACTGAGAGGAGTAAATTTTATGAGTTTTATGGATAAAGCTAAAGAAGCTGCTGAAAAATTTAAAGATAGTGATAACGAACAAGTTAACAAAGTAAAAGATAAAATAAATGAATATACAGGTGGCGAAGACAACAAAGATAAAAAGGACAAAAAGGATAAATAAAAAGTCTCTAATTATTTTAAAAGGTTAAATAGCTACCAACAAAGTTTCAAACTTTGTTGGTAGCTATTAATTTTTTAATACAAAATGACTTATAAATAAGTTATGAAAATCATATTTAATTTATTAAAATTCATCAAAAGAGTGAGACAATAATGATTGTCTAATCCCTTATAATCATTGGTAAGATGTTAACATTTTACTATGATTTAATTGCACGTTCTAATCTTCGATATGATTCTATTTGTTTGTCTTGATCATAGATATAACTAATTGCCATAAGTTCATCGATATCCCCGTACTCTTTTATGAACGATTCAAGTTTTTGTTTAACTGTATCTTCAGATCCTATAAGTGACCCTTTTAAACGTTGTTGTGCTAATTCATATTCGCGTGGTGTTAATAGGGCCTTTAAATCATCTGTTGGTGGTTGGACAGGTTGCATTTTTCCTCGTGTTATACTTACCATTATTTGAGACATCGTAGTTGCTAAATATTCTGCTTGTTCATCAGAATCTGACACAATTGTATTTAAACAAACAATTACATAAGGTTTATCAAGTACTTCTGAAGGTTCAAATAATTCTCTATAAATTTGTAGTGCTTCCTTCATTTGTTGTGGAGCAAAATGTCCTGCAAAAACATATGGTAACCCTTTACGTGCAGCTAAATGTGCAGAATCTGTAGATGAACCTAGAATATACATTGGGACATTTTTATCTACCGCAGGATAAGCACGTACATATGCTTGTTGATGACTCGGTCCAAAATATTGTTGCAGTTGTTCAACTTCTTCAGGGAATTGATAAACACCATTATGCTGATCTCTTCTTAATGCGCTCGCTGTCATCATATCTGTACCAGGAGCACGTCCTAATCCTAAGTCCACACGTTGAGGGAATAATGTTTCCAATGTCCCAAATTGTTCTGCTACGACTAGTGGTGCATGATTCGGTAACATTATGCCTCCAGAACCTACTTTGATAGAATGAGTATGTTCTAATGTATGTTGAATTAATAGAGAAGTAGCTGAACTAACTAAATTTGGAGCATTATGATGCTCTGCAATCCAGTAGCGCTCATAATCTAAATCATCTAATGCTTGAGCGAGTGTAACCATATCGTTAATTGCATCTTTATCTTCTTGACCTTCACGTATAGGTACTAAGTTTAACGCAGATAATTTTATATTTTTCATACATGATGCTTCCTTTCCATAATTAATAATAATTGAAGTATAACAATCATTTTTGATTTTCAATATTGAATTGCTCAAATTATTTTAATTTTATATACAAAAATGATATTCGATAAATTGGTAGGTTAGATGTTAAAATTTAAATGACATAAATTTTTTCATTGGTAAAACAGAAAAGTAGAAATAAACAAATAATGGTGCTATTATAGGAACATTGATAATTTGACAAGGAGTGTCCAAACATGGAAGTATACGCAGATTATGCTGCGACTACGCCAGTAAAACCAGAAGTAATAGATGCTATGATGGAAATATATCAATCTCATTTTGGTAATCCATCGTCAATACATTCTATTGGTAGAGATGCACGCAAATATCTTGATCAGTCACGTCGTACAGTTGCACAATTGTTGGGAGCGAATCCGAATGAAGTAATATTTACAAGTGGTGCAACAGAATCGAATAACACTGCTATTAAAGGATTAGTGAAAGCGAATGAACAATTAGGTAATCATATTATTACTACCAAAATTGAACACCATTCAGTATTACACGTATATGAGCAACTTGAAAAAGAAGGTTATGATGTTACGTATCTAGATGTAGATGATACTGGTGCAGTTGATTTAGACCAATTAAAAGAAACAATTAATGATAGAACAATTTTAGTATCAATTATGTTTGTAAATAATGAGATTGGAACAGTACAAAATATTTATGATATTGAAGATATTATTGGAGACACTCATGCGTTATTCCATGTTGATGCTGTTCAAGCAATTGGACATTTAGATTTAGATTTTCATAATTTTAAAATTGATACAATGAGTATTTCAGCACACAAATTTGGTGGTCCTAAAGGTGTTGGTCTACTATTAGTAAAAGAGCATACACCAATAGCATATAATCAACTTGGTGGTGAACAAGAAACCAAACGTCGAGCAGGTACAGAAAATTTACCTCAAATTGTTGGATTAACAAAGGCACTTGAATTAGCTATAACCAATCAAGATGTAAATAATGTTCATTTAATGAATTTAAAAGAATTATTTTTAGTTCAGTTACAGGAAAGGGCAATTCCATTTGAATTAAACGGTTCAATGACAGATTCAACGGGTCATATTTTAAATATTTATTTTCCATTTATAGATGTTGAAACAATGTTAACATTATTGGATTTAGCCCATGTATATGTATCTTCAGGTTCTGCTTGTACAGCAGGTTCAACGACTCCATCTCATGTACTTGCAGCTATGTTTGAAGATGAAGAACGAGCAAAACATTCAGTACGTTTTAGCTTTAATGAACAAACAACAACGCAAGAAATTAAATATATTGTAGCTGAAATTCATAAAATCTATCATAAATTTAAGGAGGAATCATAGTGTCTAACAAAGATATACGCGTAGTTGTGGGCATGTCTGGTGGAGTGGATAGCTCTGTTACTGCATACTTGTTAAAAGAACAAGGTTATGATGTAATAGGTATATTTATGAAAAATTGGGACGATACTGATGAAAATGGGGTGTGTACAGCCACTGAGGATTATAATGACGTGATTGCAGTATGTAATCAAATTGGCATCCCATACTACGCTGTTAATTTTGAAGAACAGTATTGGGATAAAGTATTTACTTATTTTCTTGATGAATATAAAAAAGGTCGTACACCTAACCCTGATGTGATGTGTAATAAAGAAATTAAATTTAAAGCATTTTTAGAACATGCTTTAAAATTAGGCGCTGATTATGTCGCTACAGGTCATTATGCTCGTATACGTCGTCATGATGATGGGCATGTTGAAATGCTAAGAGGTGTTGACAATAATAAAGACCAAACCTACTTTTTAAATCAATTATCCCAAGAACAACTATCCAAAGTCATGTTCCCAATTGGAGATATTGAAAAAAGTGAAGTAAGACGTATTGCAGAAGAGCAAAATTTAGCTACTGCCAAGAAAAAAGACTCAACAGGTATTTGTTTTATTGGTGAAAGAAACTTTAAAGAATTTTTATCACATTACCTACCAGCTCAATCTGGTGAAATGTTGACATTAAATGGAAAAAAAATGGGACAGCATAGTGGATTGATGTATTATACAATTGGTCAACGTCACGGCTTAGGCATCGGTGGAGATGGAGATCCATGGTTTGTTGTAGGTAAAAATTTAAATGATAACGTATTATATGTTGAACAGGGATTTCACCATGATGCACTTTATAGTGATTATCTCATAGCTTCTGATTATTCATTTGTTAATCCAAGTGAAATTGATTTGGAAAAAGGTTTTGAATGTACAGCTAAATTCCGTTATCGCCAAAAAGATACTAAAGTTTATGTTCAACGCGAAAACGAGAATTCTATTAGAGTAACTTTTGCTGAACCAGTTAGAGCGATTACACCTGGTCAAGCAGTTGTCTTCTATAATCAAGAAGTATGTTTAGGTGGCGCTACAATTGATGATGTTTATAAAAACGAAGGTCAATTAAGTTACGTTGTATAAATTGTTTATACCGTTAATTCATGAGAAATTCTTGTATTAACGGTTTTTTTATGACTTGTTTTTTCATGAAAATATATAAATAAAGAAAAATTAACTTAAATATCCTGAAAATACATATTTAAAATAATCATGTTATAATCGTGTAGAAATGAGGGAGAAAAGATGCACGAACAAAGTAAGATATACCAAAATATTAAAGATGGTAAATTAGATACCGCTTTGAAAGACTTGTTTGAAAATATAGAAGAAAATCCGGCCATTGTTGAAAATTATATTAACGCAGGTATTGTATTATCAGATGTTGGAGAAATTGAAAAAGCAGAACGTTTTTTCCAAAAGGCATTAACTATTGAACCTGAAAATGGTGCTGTTTATTATAACTTGGCAAATATTTATTATAATGAAGAACGTTATAACGAAGCGATAAAGCTATATCAAACTGCACTACAATATGAAGTAGCGAAAAAAGATTGTAATTATATGATTGGTATGTCGTTTAATCAACTAGGTGCTTTTAAAGAAGCTTTACCATTTTTAATGACTGCAGCTGAAATGGACGATGATAGAGATTTAGAAGTACAGTTTCAATATGGGTTAGTACTATGCCAACTCGAAATGTTTGATGAAGCTATTAAACAATTAAATAAGGTTCTTTCTATCGATTCACAGCACGTAGATGGTATATATAATCTTGGTTTAGCAACATATATGAAAAATGAAAATTTAGATGAAGCAATTGCATATTTTGAACAAGCAATATCAATTGATGAAAAACATTTACTTAGTCAACATGCATTAAAGACATTCAAAACAATGAAAGAGGAGGAATAATATGTCTGACCCTACACTTTTTGATTATTCAATGATCAAAGGTACAGTTGATGCTATTTTATTTCAAAATACGGATAATTTTTATACTGTTCTAAAAGTAGATACTATAGAATCAAATGAAAAATTTGATAGTATGCCAACTGTGGTAGGGTTTCTTCCCAATGTAGTTGAAGGCGATGTTTATACTTTTAAAGGGCAAGTCGTACAACATCCACGTTATGGTAAGCAATTAAAGGCTGAAACATTTGAAAAAGAATTACCTCAAACTAAAGAAGCCATTATTAGTTACTTATCAAGTGATTTATTTAAAGGCATCGGTAAAAAAACGGCTCAAAACATTGTAAATACACTAGGTGAAAATGCTATAAATGATATTTTAACTCGTCCAGAAATCTTAGAAAGTGTACCTAGTTTACCAAAGAAGAAACAAAAGCAAATTGCTGATCAGATTAATGCAAACCAAGAATCTGAGAAAATTATGATACGTTTACACGACCTAGGGTTTGGTCCGAAATTATCAATGGCTATATATCAGTTCTATATGGGTGATACTTTAAATGTCTTAGATAAAAATCCTTACCAATTAGTATATGACATTAAAGGTATTGGTTTTAATAAGGCTGACCAACTTGCTCGAAATGTCGGTATTGAGCCACATTCACCTGAAAGATTAAAAGCAGCATTATTATTTACGTTAGAAGAAGAATGTATCAAACAAGGACATACATATCTACCTCGTACAATTGTTATAGAAACAACACAAAATTTACTCAATGAAGATATTGAGAAACCAATTGAAACAGAGCAATTACTAGAAATCATTGACGTTTTATCAGAAGAGAAAAAATTAATATCTGAAGCTGATCAGGTATCAATTCCAAGTTTATACTATTCAGAATTGAAAAGTGTGCAAAACTTATACCGAATTAAAACAAACACATCTAAATTAAAAGAAATAGAACAGTCTGATTTACAAATACATATTGGTGATATTGAGTCACAAAATGAGGTTAATTACTCTGCCTCTCAAAAAGAAGCGCTTGAAACAGCAATAAATTCTAAAATTATGCTTTTAACTGGTGGTCCGGGTACCGGTAAAACCACAGTCATTAAAGGTATAGTTGAATTATATGCAGAAATACATGGGCTCTCGCTCGATTATGATGATTACAATGAAGATGATTATCCAGTAGTGTTAGCTGCACCCACTGGTCGTGCTTCTAAGCGCCTTCACGAATCGACAGGTTTAGAAGCAATGACAATTCATCGTTTAATCGGTTGGAACCAAGATACACAACCACAGGATATTTTAGAAAATGAGATCAATGCAAGACTCATTATCATCGATGAAATGTCAATGGTAGATACTTGGTTGTTCCATCAATTTTTAAGCGCTGTGCCTTTAGAAGCACAAATTGTATTTGTCGGAGATGAAGATCAGTTACCATCAGTAGGTCCAGGACAGGTATTTAAAGACCTTATTGATTCTGAAATAATACCGCGTGTTAATCTTACCGAAGTATATCGTCAGCAAGATGGTTCCAGTATTATTGACTTAGCTCACCGTATGAAATTAAATGAACCTATCGATATTACTAAACGTTATCATGATCGTAGTTTTATTCGTTGTGGTACGAATCAAATTCCAGACGTTGTTGATAAAGTAGTTAAAAGCGCTGTAGCTAAAGGCTATGATATGAGTGATATACAAGTTTTGGCTCCTATGTATAAAGGTAACGCTGGTATTAAGAGACTTAACCAAGTTCTACAATCTATTCTTAATCCGAAGCAACAAGATGATCGTGAAATAGAATTTGGTGAAGCTGTGTTTAGAAAAGGGGATAAAGTACTTCAGTTAGTTAATCGACCTAATGATAATATATTTAATGGGGATATAGGTATAATAGTAGGTATATTTTGGGCCAAAGAAAATGCTCTAAATAAGGATGTGTTAGTTGTAGATTTTGAAGGTAATGAAATTACATTTACTAAACAAGATTTAATGGAACTAACACATGCATATTGTACATCTATCCATAAATCACAAGGTTCAGAATTTCCTATTGTAATTATGCCTATTGTTAGACAATATTATAGGATGTTACAACGTCCCATTCTTTATACAGGATTAACTAGAGCTAAACAATCACTTGTTTTGCTTGGTGAACAAGAAGCATTTGATATAGGTTTAAAAACAAATGGACAAATACGATTAACGCAATTAAATGATTTGTTAAAATCGTATTTTGGACAAAACAAAAATAATTTAACTACAAATAAACAAACGATTAACGAACAAAAAGAAAATAACAATCATCTGGATTTGAAAAATGAAAAAGAAAATGATATCCAATTAAACGAGTCGACAATTTTCCAAATCGATCCAATGATTAATATGGGGGAAATGACGCCATATGACTTCGTTGAACGTTGACAAATCAATAAAAAGAAAATAAAATGAAATTAAGTAAGTATAGAGACGAGTAAATAACTTTTGAATTATAGAGATGTACTGGTTGGTGAAAAGTACAAACAAAATTATTGAATGCTACTCTATATTAGTTAAATAAAGTATACAAAGTGATAAGAAATAGTAGACAAACAAAATTCAAGTATGTAAATAGGTCACAATTCTTATAACTAGGGTGGTACCGCGATAACGTTCGTCCCTTTGTGGATGAACGTTTTTATATTCTTGAATAATACTCAACTATGACTATCTAACTGCGATAACAAAAACGTATGAAGGAGAGTTTTTATTTATGAAAAAAATGAAAGCTAGTGAAATTAGGCAAAAATATTTGGATTTCTTTGTAGAAAAAGGACATATGATTGAACCGTCTGCACCACTTGTACCTATCGATGATGATTCATTATTGTGGATCAATTCTGGTGTAGCTACCTTGAAAAAATACTTTGACGGACGCGAAACTCCTAAAAAACCAAGAATTGTCAATTCTCAAAAAGCTATACGAACAAACGATATAGAAAACGTCGGTTTTACTGCTCGCCATCATACTTTTTTTGAGATGCTAGGTAATTTTTCAATCGGTGACTACTTTAAACATGAAGCGATTGAATTTGCTTGGGAATTTCTAACAAGTGATAAATGGATGGGCATGGAACCTGAGAAGCTATATGTGACTATTCATCCTGAAGATACTGAAGCTTTTAGAATTTGGCATGAAGACATTGGTTTAGAGGAAAGTCGCATCATTCGAATAGAAGGCAATTTTTGGGATATCGGGGAAGGACCATCTGGACCAAATACAGAAATTTTCTATGATCGTGGATCGGCTTATGGAAAAGATGATCCTGCTGAAGAAATGTATCCTGGTGGTGAAAATGAAAGATATTTAGAAGTTTGGAATCTAGTGTTTAGTGAGTTTAATCACAATAAAGACAATACTTACACACCACTACCAAATAAAAATATTGATACTGGCATGGGATTAGAACGTATGACGTCTATCTCACAAAATGTAAGAACAAATTATGAAACAGACTTATTTATGCCTATAATTAAGGAAGTAGAACATGTTTCAGGAAAAAAATATTTAATTGATGATGCACAAGATGTTGCATTTAAAGTTATCGCAGACCACATTAGAACGATTTCTTTCGCAATTGCTGATGGCGCATTACCAGCTAATGAGGGTAGAGGATATGTATTAAGAAGATTATTACGCAGAGCAGTTCGCTTTAGCCAATCATTAGGAATTAATGAACCATTTATGTATAAACTTGTTGATATAGTCGCTGATATCATGGAACCATATTATCCAAATGTCAAAGACAAATCCAACTTTATTAAACGTGTCATTAAATCAGAGGAAGAACGCTTCCATGAAACGCTTGAGGAAGGTCTTACGATTTTAAATGAACTGATAAAAGAAGCGAAGAATAGTGATCAGGTTATTAAAGGTCATGATGCTTTTAAGTTATATGATACTTATGGATTCCCAATAGAATTAACTGAAGAATTAGCAACTCAAGAAAATTTGTCTGTTGATATGCCTACTTTTGAACAGGAAATGCAACAACAGAGAGATCGAGCTAGACAAGCTCGACAGAATTCTCAATCAATGCAAGTTCAAAGTGAAGTACTAAAAAATATTCAAGATGAAAGTCAATTTGTTGGCTATGAAACTACGGACTATCAATCATTAATAACTCATATCATATACAATGGTGAAGAAGTTAAACATGTTGAAGCAGGAGAAACAATTTACTTTATTTTAAGAGAAACGCCTTTCTATGCAGTAAGTGGTGGACAGGTCGCAGATAAGGGAACAGTTGGTAATGAGAGCTTTGAAATAAATGTAACTGACGTAACTAAAGCGCCTAATGGCCAAAACTTACACAAAGGTATTGTGCAATTTGGTGAAGCAACACAGAACGCGAAAGTAGAAGCACGTGTTAACAAAGAGGATAGACGACTTATTCAAAAAAATCATAGTGCTACACATTTATTACATGCTGCATTAAAAGAAGTATTAGGAGATCATGTTAATCAGGCTGGTTCGTTAGTAGAACCTGAAAGACTACGTTTTGATTTCTCACATTTTGGTCCTATGACACAAGAAGAAATTAATTTAGTAGAACGTAGAGTAAATGAAGAAATTTGGAGAGCTATCGACGTCCGTATTCAAGAAATGAGTATTGAAGAAGCTAAATCAATAGGCGCTATGGCTTTATTTGGTGAAAAATATGGAGATATTGTTCGCGTTGTCAATATGGCACCATTTTCAATAGAATTGTGCGGTGGAATACATGTGAATAATACTGCGGAAATTGGTCTCTTTAAGATTGTGAGTGAATCTGGAACAGGTGCCGGTGTTAGAAGAATTGAAGCTTTAACAGGTAAAGGTGCATTCTTACATCTTGAAGAAATTGAAACACAGTTTAATAATATTAAAAATCATTTAAAAGTTAAATCCGATAACCAAGTAGTTGAAAAAGTTAAACAACTTCAAGAAGAAGAAAAAGGACTGCTTAAACAATTAGAACAACGCAACAAAGAAATAACATCACTAAAGATGGGGAACATTGAAGAACAGGTTGAGTTGATTAATAATTTGAAAGTTTTAGCAACAGAAGTAGAAATTCCAAATCCAAAAGCGATACGTTCAACTATGGATGACTTTAAATCTAAACTTCAAGATACTATTATAGTGTTAGTCGGACAAGTTGATGGAAAGGTTTCTGTAATTGCTACAGTACCAAAATCACTTACAAATCAAGTAAAAGCTGGAGATCTTATCAAAAACATGACACCAATTATTGGTGGAAAAGGTGGAGGTCGTCCTGATATGGCTCAAGGTGGCGGAACTCAACCTGAAAAAATAACAGAAGCATTACGCTTTATTAAAGATTACATTAAAAATCTATAACTCCAATGAATAATGGTGTAGAATTAAAGTGAGTCAGAATACGCTTATTAAGGAGTGTCGTATATGGAAAATTTTGATAAAACAATGAAATTTAGTTATGAAGAAATTCCAAAGGAAGATGTCAAATCAGTTCTTCAGAATGTCCATCGTACATTAGAAGAACGTGGATATAATGCAGTTAATCAAATAGTGGGTTACTTATTATCTGGAGATCCTGCATATATTCCACGTCAAAATGAAGCAAGAAACCAAATACGTCATATAGACCGTGATGTAATTATGGAAGAACTCGTTTCAAACTATTTAAAAGAGTCTAAGAATTAATATGCTAAAGCATAAAATTTTAGGACTAGATGTTGGAAGTAAAACTGTTGGCATTGCTATAAGTGACCTTATGGGTTGGACTGCTCAAGGGTTAGACACACTCCGTATCAACGAAGAACAAGATGATTTAGGAATTGATCAACTCGTGAAGATTATTAAAGATAATCAAGTTGGAACTGTTGTTATTGGCTTGCCCAAGAATATGAACAATTCAATAGGTTTTCGGGGAGAGGCTTCAATAAAATATAAAGAAAAGTTACAAGAGTCTATCCCTTCTATTGATATTGTTATGTGGGACGAACGTTTAAGTACAATGGCTGCTGAAAGATCTTTACTTGAAGCAGATGTTTCAAGACAAAAAAGAAAAAAGGTAATAGATAAAATGGCAGCTGTATTTATTTTACAAGGCTATTTAGATTCTATTCAATAAAGGAGAAATTAAAAATGACAGAACATAATCACGATGCTGAGTTAACAATAAATAATGAAGAGGAATTACTTACGTTATATGATGAAAACGGAAATGAAGTTTTATACCGTAAAATGTTAGAATTTTATCATCCAGAATTCAAAAAAGAATATGTCGTTCTTGCAGAAGAAGGTGCACAATCAGATGACGAAGATATGATTGAACTTGTACCAATGATAAATGAACCTGATGAGTCTGGTGATGGTGGGAAATTAGTCCCTATTGAAACAGATGAAGAATGGGATATGATTGAAGAAGTTGTAAATACTGAGATTAACGAATAATCTTTAAAAGATGTTGTATGAGAAGTGTAATTGAGATTCTAGGTCTCTTACATCAAGGAATTATATTGAGAGGGAAAGTTTAATATTATTAAATTTTCAACTTAGTTACCATCTTAAATTACTTTCAAAATGCCTGAGACAATCAATGCTGTCCCAGGCATTTTAATATTAGAATTATTTAAATTTACCCTACTAATAATAATGCTTGGAGACATATTCGTATAATTGCCTCTTATAAAAATCTTTGAATTATGGTAAAATGTCTAAAGTTAATTTCTATGAATACTCATATTTACTTCTAATATAAAAGTATAGAAGAATTACTATTATAATCAGTCATTTTCATTGATTAACTATCAACATAATCAATACATGGGCTGATTTATTTTGTTTTTGTAATTGTTAATGATAAAGGAAGTTTTAATGATATGGATTCAAATCAAAAATATTTAGCACAATTACATCAATCAATTGATACTGAAATCGAAGAACTTAGAGTTTATGCTGAAGAAAATCAAGTTCCTATTGTAGATAAATTAACACTTGATTTGATAAGACAACTCATTCGAATGAATAGAACTAAAAATATTTTAGAAATTGGTACAGCCATTGGTTATAGTTCAATGCAATTCGCTAATATTTCGAAAGATATAAATGTAACAACAATTGAACGAAATGAAGACATGATTCATCTTGCAAAAAAGTTCATAAAAAAGTATCGATACCAGAATCAAATCCGTTTAATTGAATACGATGCTTTGAATGCATTTGAACAAGTCAATGACAAACAATATGATATGATATTTATCGACGCAGCTAAAGCACAATCAATGAAATTTTTCCAACTATATACACCGTTATTAAAAAAAGGTGGAATTGTGGTTACTGATAATGTTTTATATCATGGATTTGTTTCAAATATAGACGTTGTTCGTTCGAGAAATGTGAAACAAATGGTTAAGAAAGTGCAACAGTACAATGAATGGTTGATGGAGCAATCTCAATTTACAACAAACTTTATAAATATGGATGATGGATTAGCAATATCTATAAAAGGAGAATGACTATGGTTGAATTATTAGTTACTCCTAAGTCAATAACTCATATGGAAACACTAATAGATAAAGGTGCAGACGCATTTGTTATTGGTGAACAAAAATTTGGTTTAAGACTGCCGGGAGAATTTAATCGTGATGCTATGCAAGAAGCTGTAGCATTAGCCCATAAAAATAACAAAAAAGTATACGCTGCTGTGAATGGTATTTTCCATAATTACCACTTAGATGCCTTGGAAGACTATATTAACTTTTTACATGATATTCAAGTAGATCGCATTATATTTGGTGATCCAGCTGTCGTTATGTATGTTAAACAACACGAGCATCCAATTCCATTAAATTGGGATGCTGAAACTCTTGTAACGAATTATTTTCAGTGTAATTACTGGGGGAAAAAAGGTGCAAATAGAGCAGTTTTAGCTCGAGAACTTAGTTTAGATGAAATAATTCATATTAAAGAGCATGCTGATGTAGAGATAGAAGTTCAAGTTCATGGTATGACTTGTATGTTTCAATCCAAAAGAATGCTATTAGGAAATTATTATACTTTCCAAGAGCGACAAATGAAGATAGAACGCCAACATGATCATGGAGACTTATTATTATATGATGAAGAAAGAGATAATAAATATCCAGTTTTTGAAGATTATAATGGTACTCACATCATGTCTCCAAATGATATCTGTTTAATAGAAGAATTAGAGCCTTTTTTTGAGGCAGGAATAGATGCGTTTAAGATAGATGGTATTTTACAAAGTGAAGAATATATAAATGTAGTCACAGAGCAATATCGAGAAGCTATAGATTTATTTAATGAAGATCCGGATGCATATGAAGATGAAAAATTCATGCTCGTTGATCCTATAGAAGAAATACAACCTGAACATCGTCCATTCGACGAAGGTTTCTTGTATAAACAAACAGTATATTAAGGAGGCTTATCATTAAAATGAAAACTTTAGAAGAAGTTAAATCCAAAACCCAAAAGATAATGAAAAAGCCTGAACTACTTGCACCAGCTGGTAACTTAGAGAAACTTAAGATTGCTGTTCATTATGGTGCAGATGCAGTGTTTTTAGGTGGCCAAGAATATGGATTACGTTCTAATGCTGATAATTTTACTATGGAAGAAATTGCTGAAGGTGTAGACTTTGCTAATCGTTATGGCGCTAAAATTTATGTTACAACGAATATTATTGCACATGATGAAAATATGGAGGGACTAGAAGAGTACTTACAAAACCTTGAATCTACAGGTGCTACTGGTATCATAGTAGCGGATCCTCTTATCATAGAAACTTGTAAAAAAGTTGCGCCCAGATTAGAAATTCATTTATCAACACAACAATCACTTTCAAATTATAAAGCTGTTGAATTTTGGAAACAAGAAGGATTAGACCGTGTTGTACTTGCACGTGAAACTGGTGCAATGGAAATGAGTGAAATGAAAGAAAAAGTTGATATTGAAATAGAAGCGTTTATACATGGCGCAATGTGTATCGCATATTCTGGTCGTTGTACTTTAAGTAATCATATGACAGCTCGAGATTCTAATCGAGGTGGTTGTTGTCAGAGTTGTCGTTGGGACTATGATTTACTTGAAGTTGATAGTGATGGAGAATTAGATTTATATTACGACAATAGTGATGTTACTCCTTTTGCAATGAGTCCTAAAGATTTAAAATTAATAGAATCTATACCTCAAATGATGGAATTAGGCATCGATTCGTTAAAAATTGAGGGACGAATGAAATCTATACATTATATTGCCACAGTTGTTTCTGTATATCGTAAAGTCATTGATGCATATGCCGAGGACCCCGAAAACTTTAAAATAAAAACGGAATGGTTAATGGAATTAAATAAATGTGCCAATCGTGACACAGCACCAGCTTTCTTTCAAGGTACACCTGGTTATGAAGAGCAAATGTTTGGTGAAGAACAGTCTAAAAAATCATCTTATGATTTTTGTGGCCTCGTGCTAGATTATGACCATGAAACACAATTAGCAACAATACAGCAGAGAAATCATTTTAAACCAGGACAAGAAATTGAGTTCTTTGGTCCAGAAATTGATAGTTTTAAACAAGTTGTTGAAGCGATTTACGACGAAGAAGGTAATTCTTTAGATGCAGCACGTCATCCATTACAAATTGTACAAATTAAAGTAGATAAGCCTATTTATTCTAACAACATGATGAGAAAGGAAATTGGCTAATGAATCAGACAACGATTATTGGCATTGCAGGGGGTTCAGGCTCTGGGAAAACCACAGTTACTAATGCAATCATGAAGAATTTAGAAGGTCATAGTGTCGCACTCTTAGCACAAGATTATTACTATAAAGATCAATCACATTTAACTTTTGAAGAACGGCTTGAAACAAATTATGACCACCCATTTGCATTTGATAATGATTTACTTATTCATAATTTAAAAGATTTAAGAAATGGAAAACCAGTAGAGGTACCTACGTACGATTATTCTCAACATACACGTAGTAAAGAAACAATTGCATTTGATCCAAAAGATGTTATTATCGTAGAAGGTATCTTTGCTTTAGAAAACAACACATTACGAGACATGATGGATGTGAAAATTTATGTCGATACTGATGCTGATTTACGAATTTTACGTAGGCTTACAAGAGATACTAAAGAGCGTGGTCGTACAATGGAATCAGTAATTAATCAATATCTTAATGTAGTAAGACCTATGCATGAGCAATTTATTGAACCTACAAAAAAGCATGCTGACATCATAATTCCTGAAGGAGGCAGCAATAAAGTTGCCATAGATATTATGACTACTAAAATCCAGTCACTCGTAAGCAAAAAATAGTAATTTTTATAGTAAAGGAAGATGAGATTTATGGAAAACCAAAAACAATATCCTATGACTCAAGAAGGTTATGAGAAACTTGAACAAGAATTAGAAGAATTAAAAACGGTTAAAAGACCTGAGGTAGTTGAAAAAATAAAAGTAGCTCGTTCATTTGGAGACCTATCTGAGAACTCTGAATATGATGCTGCTAAAGATGAACAAGGCTTTATTGAACAAGATATACAACGTATTGAACATATGATTAGAAATGCGTTAATCATTGAAGATAACGGTGATAACAATGTAGTTCAAATTGGTAAAACAGTTACTTTTATTGAATTACCTGGAGATGAAGAAGAAAGTTATCAAATCGTTGGTTCTGCTGAAGCTGACGCATTTAAAGGAAAAATTTCTAACGAATCTCCAATGGCAAAAGCACTAATCGGTAAAGGATTAAATGATCAAGTACGTGTTCCACTTCCTAACGGTGGCGAAATGAATGTTAAAATCGTTGAAATTAAATAATTTACTAAATGGGGGAAATCGAACTTAAATATCATTGAAGTACTTTCCAAACTCGGTTCCGGATAGTAATATATATAAATTTTGAGTTCAATGAGTCTGGGATATAATTCCTAGCAAAATAGCCAGTAAATGAATTTTTTATAAATTCATTACTGGCTTCTTTATTGTATAAAGAAAACCATGCGCTATGCGTATGGTTCAGAAAAGGTTTTACCGTTATCTAAAAAAACATCTCATCATGCTAGAATATATATTGGTCAGCCAACCAAAATATTCAACACGAGGAGATGCTTTTTTATGTCATCTGACACAAACAGTTTAGCACATACAAAATGGAATTGTAAGTATCACATAGTCTTTGTACCAAAATATAGAAGACAAGTGATATACGGAAAAATCAAAAGAGATATTGGAGTTATTTTACGTCAACTATGTGAAAGAAAAGGCGTAGAAATAATAGAAGCAGAAGCATCTAAAGATCATATTCATATGTTAGTTAGTATTCCACCTAAATTAGGAGTATCCTCATTTGTTGGATATTTAAAAGGTAAAAGCAGTTTAATGATTTTTGATAGACATGCTAATTTAAAATATAGATATGGAAATAGAAAGTTTTGGTGTAAAGGATTTTATGTAGATACAGTAGGTAGAAATAAAAAGGTAATTGAAAATTACATTCGTAATCAATTACAAGAAGATATCGTTGCAGATCAAATTTCAATGGAAGAATACCTAGATCCCTTTACAGGAGAAGAAATTAAAAAAAGACGAAAAAAATAGTACCCCTTTAGGGGTGCTGGGAAAGTAGTGCAGTTGGCTGACCTATCAGTGCCCTTTTAGGGCTGGCCAGTAAGAAAGGCTTATAGCCGTAGAACAAACCACCCGTTCATACGGGTGGTTTTGATTTACTTATCCTGGAACTTTATGTCCCTGACTCATAAAAAGTGCATTATACTTGTAGTTTGATAGTTATGATTACACTTCAATGCACTTTAAAAGTTGAGACTATTTTCGATGTCTCAGGTATTTTGTGTAATTTGAGAATGGTTTAAATAAATGTTTGATGAGGTTTTATCCACCAAAATATGACAAACTGTTATCAATATGATTAAATGATAATAGAAATTTAATGTTTGGAAGTTTGCAATAATTAAGATAACCCAATAACTTTAATTCAATTTATTATTTGTTATTATTAGCTATTTGAATTAATTATTAAACAACATCTTTATTGCAATGGTACAATAAAATTGTTGTAACAAATAATTCCTTAGTATTTTTAAAAGGAGGGATTTTGTTTTGAGGACACAATTTATTAATGAACAAACAATGATGATTTACTTTGAAAATGAAATTAGTGAATCAACTTTCAAAAAGGTACAACAAACAATTCAATATATAAAATCGAAAAATTTATCTGAAATAACAAACATGATACCTTCATATCGTGCTATTCTAATTTACTTTGATAATTCGGGGATAAACGGAACTGAATTATTAGAAAATTTAGAACTCGATGAAAATTCGAACAGTAGAAAACAATCACATTTTAAACAGCGTATCATTCATATACCTGTATTATATGGTGGAGATTTTGGTCCAGATTTATCAGAAGTAGCTAACGTTAATAAATTAAGTCAGGAAGAAGTTATTCAAATACATACACAACAACCTTATCTAATCTATATGCTTGGGTTTATGCCGGGTTTCCCATACTTAGGTGGATTGGATGCTAAGTTGCACACACCTAGACGGTCTGAACCTAGAATCAAAATTAACGCTGGTTCTGTTGGAATAGCAAATAATCAAACAGGTTTATATCCTATGGACTCACCTGGTGGTTGGCAGATAATTGGTCGCACACCAATAAAAGTCTTTGATTTAAATAGGACACCAATGACGTTATATGAAGCTGGTGATTACATACAATTTTATAGTATAAATTATCAAGAGTTTGAAAAAATATCAAACGATATTAATAAAGGAAAATTTGATATAGATAAGTGGGTGACATATCAAGATGAGTATTAAAATTTTAAAGCCTGGCCTGTTTTCAACAATTCAAGATATAGGTAGATTAGGGTATCAGGATTTAGGATTTTCTGAAGCAGGTGCATTAGATTACTATAGTTTATCTATTGCCCAAAAACTTATCGGAAATCATGGACCAGCAATTGAATATACTTTAGTAGGTCCTAATATAGAATTTTTAACAGACAATACTTTTGCCATTGTCGGTGGTGATTCAGAACCGAAACTTAATGGTAACAAAATTGACTTATTAACTGTTTATCATGTAAGAAATGGAGACCAATTAGACATTGGTCAAATCACTGAAGGAGCAAGAGGATATATTGTTTTTGGACACCCACTTAAAATTAATAAAGTGGCTCAAAGCTATTCTACACATGTTAGAAGTGGAATGGGCGGATTTAAAGGTCGTGCATTAAAGAAATACGATGTTATTGCAACTCAAGTAAATCATAACTATAAAACTAATTTAGGAAAAACAATTGATTTCTCATCTATACCTGATAATAATTACATACACGTCATTGAAGGACCTCAGATCAATGAATTTGATGAAGAAACGATAGCTAAATTCGTAAATAGCGATTTCAAAATTTCTGATCAATCAGATCGAATGGGATACAGATTAAAAGGTAATACAGTAGCACCTAAAAATAGTGCTGATATCATTTCTGAACCTGTCGCTTTGGGAAGTATTCAAGTACCTAACGATGGTAATCCCATTATTCTTTTAAATGATAAGCAAACAATTGGTGGTTATACAAAAATTGCAACGGTAACACAATTAGATTTAAGAAAATTAGCACAGATGAAGCCTGGAGACATTATACAGTTTAAATGGATAACTGTTGAAGAAGCTTCAAAAAAGCTTAAAGAATTTAATACTAAATTTGAACAATTATTAAAGCGTTTTGATGAGCAACCATTGTTTAACCTAAATCAACTTAGACATACTTCTAATAAAATCGCAGAAATAATTAAGGAGGATAGATAAATGGATATTAAAAAAATTGAGGAAGTCATTAAATTGGTAAAAGCTAATGATGTAAAAAAATTTAAGTATAAGGACTCTCATAATGAAATAGAACTTGATTTTACTAATGGAGCATCTCAACAACATTCGCAACAATCATCTCAAGATATTCAACAAGAGAATATTAAATCCTTAGATGAAAAGCAAGAGTCCATATCAAATGACCAGCAAGAGATTAAATCTCCTATGGTTGGAACATTTTTCTTACAAGATAGTAAAGAACTAACAGAACCTAAGATTAAAGTTGGCGATACTGTAACTGAAGGAGATATTATCGGTTACATTGAAGCTATGAAAGTTATGAATGAAGTAACTACGGATGTTACTGGTGAGGTCACTGAAATATTAGTAGAACATGGAGACAATGTTGAATATGATCAGCTACTAGTCAGAGTTAAATAGGAGGAATTCAATGATGTATCGATGTTTGATTGCAAATAGAGGCGAAATAGCAGTAAGAATTATAAGAGCTTGTAGAGAGCTTAACATAGAGACAGTTGCCATTTATGCAAAAGGTGATGAAAATAGCTTACATGTAAGTTTAGCCGATCAAGCAATATGCATAGGTGAAGCAAATCCATTAGACAGTTATTTAAATATTGATCGTATTATATCTGCTGCAAAAGTTACAGAATCAAACGTAATTCACCCTGGCTATGGTTTCTTATCGGAATCTACGAATTTTGCGAAAGCCGTTGAAGACAATCATATACATTTTATTGGACCTAGTAAGACAACTATGGAAATGATGGGGGATAAAATTACTGCCAGACAAACTGTTAAACAAGCAGGAGTACCTGTTATACCAGGTTCTAATGATGCTGTTCAAAGTGTAGATGAAATTAAATTATTATCCAAAGAAATAGGATTTCCAGTTGTACTAAAAGCAGCTAGTGGTGGTGGTGGGAAAGGCATCAGAATTGTTAAAGAAGCATCTCATTTGGATCAGGCTTTGAAAGAAGCTAAAAGTGAAGGACAAAAATATTTTAATGATGATCGAGTGTATGTAGAGGCGTTCATACCAGTAGCAAAACATGTAGAAGTGCAGATTATCGGAGACGGTAAAAATAACTATGTTCACTTAGGTGAACGCGATTGTTCTGTTCAACGAAAGAATCAAAAATTAATAGAAGAAGCGCCTTGTGCTGCATTAACTGAAGAAAGAAGAACAAGAATATGTGGCGACGCAGTTAAAGTAGCTCAAGCTTCAAGATATCGTAGTGCTGGAACAATAGAATTTTTAGTTACAGAAGATGCACATTATTTTATTGAAATGAATGCTCGTATTCAAGTTGAACATACAGTTACAGAAATGCGTGCTGATAGAGACCTATTACAAGCTCAGTTATATTTATTAACACACGGTGAATTACCATTCACTCAGAAAGATATTTTATTTAATGGTCATGTAATTGAGGCGCGTATAAATGCTGAAAATCCTGAAAAAAACTTTTTACCCACTCCAGGAAAAGTTAATAAATTACACTTACCACAAGGATTTAATATACGTGTAGATTCTTTACTTTACACAGGTTATCAGGTTTCTCCTTATTATGATTCACTTGTAGCTAAAGTGATTGTAAAGGATTCTAATAGACAAACTGCTATTAATAAATTAAAAGTTGCGTTAGATGAAATGGTCATCGAAGGTTTTACTACTACAGCTGACTTTTTATATGCGGTTTTAAATTATCCAATATATGCAAAAGGCGATGCCAGTAAAGTAGATATAAAATTTCTTGAAAAACATCAAATCATTAAAGAGGTGAAATGAAGTTGAAAATTGATTTAAATTGTGATTTAGGAGAAGCTTTTGGTAACTATACATTCGGTGGAGATCAGCACATTTTACCATTAATAACTTCTGCTAATATTGCTTGTGGTTATCATGCAGGTGATGAAGATGTTATGAATGAAACTGTTCAATTAGCGAAAAAAAATAATATAAGTATTGGAGCACATCCGGGTCTTCCTGATTTGAAAGGCTTTGGTCGTCGTAAAATGGATCTTACTCCAAATGAAATTTATAACTTAGTTATATATCAATTAGGTGCGTTAAGTGGCTTTTGTAAAATCAATCATGTAAAAATGATGCATGTTAAACCTCATGGTGCCCTTTATCAAATGGGGGCTAGAAATAAAGAAATTGCACATGCAATTGCTCAAGCAGTTTTTGATTTCGACTCAAATCTAATTTTCGTCGGCTTAGCGAATACATTACTTATTTCGGAAGCTGAATTAGTGGGGCTTAAGGTAGCTTCGGAAGTATTTGCTGACCGTCGTTATGAAGATGACGGACAATTGGTAAGTAGAAAAAAAACCGATGCCACTATCACTAATACTGACGAAGCAATCCAACAAGCATTAAAAATGGTTTTGGAAAATAAAGTTGTAAGTAAAAATGGAAAAATCATCGATTTGAAAGCTGATACAATTTGTGTTCACGGAGATGGAAAACACGCATTAGAATTTGTTACGCAAATTAGAAATGAATTAATGAAAGAAGGCATTGATATTCAATCCTTATAGGGGGTCAAAAGATGGGGGAAAATACAAAACAAGATTTCAATCAAAAAGGACAAAATTTTAAATTCACAAAAAAACATAGACGATTATTATATGGTTCAGTTTTTTTAATGGCTACATCAGCTATTGGTCCAGCATTTCTGACTCAAACTGCAGTGTTTACTGCACAATTTTATGCTAGTTTTGCATTTGCAATATTAATTTCTATTATTATAGATATAGGCGCTCAAATAAATATTTGGAGAATATTAGTGGTAACTGGATTACGTGGACAAGAAATATCTAATAAAGTATTACCTGGACTTGGTACTATTATCTCCATACTAATTGCATTTGGTGGTCTCGCATTTAACATAGGTAATATTGCTGGTGCAGGTTTAGGTTTAAATGCAATGTTTGGTCTTGATGTAAAATGGGGTGCTGCAATAACAGCTATTTTTGCGATACTTATCTTTGTTAGTAGAAGTGGTCAGAAAATAATGGATGTTATTAGTATGATTCTAGGTATCGTAATGATTTTAGTAGTCGCTTATGTCATGGTTGTTTCAAATCCCCCTTATGGAGATGCATTAGTACATACATTTGCACCTGAACATCCTTTCAAACTTATATTACCTATAATTACATTAGTTGGTGGTACAGTAGGGGGTTATATTACTTTTGCAGGTGCACATAGAATTCTAGATTCTGGTATAAAAGGTAAGTCATACCTTCCTTTCGTAAATCGATCTGCTGTAGCAGGTATTTTAACAACTGGTGTCATGCGCACCTTATTGTTTTTAGCTGTACTAGGTGTTGTTGTAACTGGCGTTACGCTTAGTTCAGAAAATCCACCAGCATCAGTTTTCCAACATGCATTAGGTCCTATAGGTAAAAATATTTTTGGCGTAGTAATATTTGCAGCAGCAATGTCCTCAGTAATTGGTTCTGCATATACAAGCGCAACATTTTTAAAAACACTACACAAATCGTTACTCAATAAAAATAATCTTATCGTTATTACATTTATTGTAATTTCAACTTTTGTTTTCTTATTTATTGGTAAACCGGTGAGTTTACTTATAATAGCTGGTGCGATTAATGGTTGGATTCTACCAATCACATTAGGTGCAATTCTCATTGCAAGTAGGAAAAAATCTATCGTTGGTAATTACCAACACCCAACATGGATGCTTGTTTTTGGTATTATAGCCGTAATTGTCACAATAATGACTGGTATCTTTTCATTACAAGATTTAGCAAGTCTTTGGAAAGGTTAATTGTATAATAAAGTTCTATGACTACCCGCAACTGTTTTTAAATCAATTGCAGGGTAGTTTTTAATTATAAATAAGAAGAGATATTATTTAATCATAGTGATTTAAGCATTGATACTTTAAAACTAGCTATCGTGGAGATATTTAAAATGTGATAAAATACTTATGCTAATGCTTTATAAATGAGGTGTGAAAAGATATATGATAGGAATTATTGGAGCAATGGAAGAAGAAGTGACGATTTTAAAGCGTAAATTGAATGATATGAATGAAATAAATATTGCGCATGTTAAATTTTATGTTGGCAAGCTAAACCACAAAGAGGTGGTTTTAACACAAAGTGGTATAGGTAAAGTTAATGCTTCTATCTCAACGACTTTGTTAATAGAAAAATTTAATCCAGAAGTCGTCATTAATACTGGATCAGCAGGTGCACTAGATCAAACACTATCTATTGGAGATATATTAGTGAGTAATCATGTATTATATCATGATGCTAATGCTACAGCGTTTGGTTATGAATATGGACAAATACCTCAAATGCCTAAAACTTATACTACTGATCCTACTTTGTTGAAAAAAACAATGCATGTATTAGAACAACAACAACTGAATGGTAAAGTAGGTATGATTGTTAGTGGTGATAGTTTTATAGGTAGCTCAGAACAGCGACAAAAAATTAAGCAACAATTTCCAGAAGCTATGGCTGTCGAAATGGAGGCAACTGCAATTGCGCAAACATGTTATCAATTTAAAGTACCATTTATCGTAACTAGAGCTGTTTCTGATTTAGCAAACGGTAAAGCCGATATTTCTTTTGAAGAATTTTTAGATAAAGCAGCTTTATCATCTAGTGAGACAGTTTCATTATTAGTAGAATCATTATAAAGGTAAAGGTGAAAAGATAGTGGGAATCATAAAAAAATTATTTATGCCAAATGCATATGTGAAATCAATATTTGAAATTGATATAGAAAAACTTGCCGATAGTGGTGTTAAAGGTATCATAACTGATTTAGATAATACACTTGTTGGTTGGGATGTTAAAGAACCTACTAAGGGTGTTAAATCATGGTTTGCTAAGGCTAAAGATTTAGGAATAACTGTCACAATTGTGTCAAATAATAATAAAAGTCGAGTATCAAGTTTCTCAAGTAATTTAGGTGTAGATTATATATTCAAAGCACGTAAACCGATGGGGAAAGCCTTTAAGATGGCTATTAAAAAAATGAAAATTCAACCGAGAGAAACCGTTGTTGTAGGAGATCAAATGCTTACTGATGTGTTTGGTGGCAATTGTAATGGTTTATATACAATTATGGTAGTACCTGTTAAACGGACTGATGGATTAATTACAAAGTTTAATCGATTAATTGAAAGACGATTATTAAATCATTTTAGAAAAAAAGGTTATATTAAATGGGAGGAAAATTGATTGAATGAAATACTAAAATGTATTGGATGTGGTGCACCCCTACAGTCAGAAAATAAAGACGCACCCGGCTATGTTCCAGAACATAATATGTTTCGAGAAGATGTCATCTGTAGAAGATGTTTTAGATTGAAAAATTATAATGAAGTTCAAGATGTGGGTATGGAAAGTGAAGATTTTTTAAATCTACTTACTGGACTATCTGAAAAAAAAGGAATTATTGTCAATGTAGTAGATGTGTTTGATTTTGAAGGGTCATTCATCAATGCAATACAACGGATTGTTGGTAATAAAAAAATTATATTAGTGGCAAATAAAATAGATTTATTACCTAAACAAATTAATCATCGACGTGTAAAAGAATGGTTGAGAAAATCTGCTCGTAAATATGGATTAGAAGCAGAAGATGTCGTTCTTATTTCTGCAAATAAAGGTTGGGGGATTGATGAATTATTGCAATCTATAAACCATGTAAGAAATAAAGATGACGTATACATTGTAGGTACAACGAATGTTGGAAAATCTACATTAATTAATAAATTAATTGAACAGAGTGTGGGAGAAAAAGATGTAGTAACTACATCACGCTTTCCAGGAACAACTTTAGATATGATAGATATTCCATTAGACGAAAAATCATTTATGTTTGATACACCAGGTATCATTCAATCACATCAAATGACAAATTATGTATCTGAAAATGAGTTGAAAATCATTATACCTAAAAATGAAATAAAGCAACGTGTGTATCAACTTAATGAAAAACAGACATTATTTTTCGGAGGATTGGCACGCATTGATTATGTATCTGGTGGTAAAAGACCACTTGTTTGTTTCTTTTCAAATGATTTAAATATTCATAGAACTAAAACCGAGAAAGCTAATGATTTATGGAAATCCCAATTAGGCGCATTGCTTTCACCGCCTCAAGATGCACAACAATTTAATCTTAATGATGTAAAAGCAGTAAGACTGGAAACTGGTAAAACTAAACGTGACATCATGATATCTGGTTTAGGATTCATAACTATTGATGCTGGTGCAAAAGTGATAGTTCGTGTTCCAAAACATGTAGATGTTATTTTAAGAAATTCAATTCTTTAAAAAGAGGTGATAAAAGTGAAATTTGCAGTAATTGGAAACCCCATTTCTCATTCATTATCGCCATTGATGCATCATGCTAATTTTCAATCTTTAAATTTGGAAAACACGTATGAAGCGATAAATGTACCAGTTAATCAATTTCAAGACATTAAAAAAATAATTTCAGAAAAGAGCATTGATGGATTCAATGTTACTATTCCACATAAAGAACGTATTATTCCGTACCTAGATGATATTAATGAACAAGCGAAATCTGTTGGGGCGGTAAATACAGTTTTAGTTAAAGATGGTAAGTGGATTGGTTATAATACTGATGGAATTGGTTATGTTAATGGTTTAAAACAAATATATGAAGGTATAGAAGACGCTTATATATTAATTTTAGGTGCAGGTGGAGCAAGTAAAGGTATAGCAAATGAATTATATAAAATCGTTCGTCCGACTTTAACAGTTGCAAATAGAACGATGTCTCGTTTTAATAATTGGTCGTTAAATATTAACAAAATAAATTTAAGCCATGCAGAAAGCCATTTAGATGAATTTGATATTATAATAAACACTACACCTGCTGGTATGAACGGCAATACAGATTCTGTAATTTCTTTAAATCGTTTAGCTTCACATACTTTAGTAAGTGATATTGTTTATAATCCATATAAAACACCAATACTAATAGAAGCTGAACAAAGAGGTAATCCAATCTATAATGGTCTTGATATGTTCGTTCATCAAGGTGCTGAAAGTTTTAAAATTTGGACTAATCTAGAACCAGATATAAAAGCAATGAAAAACATAGTAATTCAAAAATTGAAAGGAGAATTATGATGTTAACTGGTAAGCAAAAAAGATATTTACGTAGTTTAGCTCATAACATTGATCCAACTTTCCAAATAGGTAAAGGTGGTATTAATGAAAATATGATTCAACAAATTTCTGAAACATTAGAAAAGAGAGAATTAATTAAGATTCATATATTACAAAATAATTTTGATGATAAAAAAGATTTAGCAGCAATAGTATCTCAACAAACGCAAAGTGAATTGGTACAAATAATCGGGTCAATGATTGTGTTATATAAAGAGTCTGAAGAAAATAAAGAAATCAAATTGCCACAATGAATAAAAAAATCGTTCTCTTTGGCGGTCAATTTAACCCGATTCACACTGCTCACTTAGCAGTAGCAAGTGAGGTTTATCATGCTATTAAACCAGATATATTTTTCTTTTTGCCTAGTTATATGGCTCCTTTAAAGCATCATAATACACAATTATATTCTGAACATCGAGTGAAAATGATACAGCTCGCTATTAAGGAGATTGGATTTGGTGAAATTTGCACTACTGATTTAGATAGAAAAGGTCCAAGCTATACGTATGAAACCATTTTGCATCTCAAAGAAATATATCATAATGCACAGTTATACTTTATTATTGGAACAGATCAGTATAATCAATTGGATAAGTGGTATAAAATTAATGAATTAAAAAAACTTGTAACCTTTATTGTAGTGAATAGAGAAACTGATAACCAAAATGTAAGTAAAGAGATGATTTCTATAAAGATACCTCGAATAGATATAAGCTCAACAATGATTAGAAATAGAGTGAGAATGAACCAATCTATAAAAGTTTTAGTACCTAAAAGGGTAGAGAATTATATTAAAGAGGAGGGGTTTTATGGAGATAAGTAGAGCTAAAGAACTGGTAAAAGAAAAACTGCCTGATAAACGTTATCAACATTCATTACGAGTGGCGGATACAGCAGTTAAGTTAGCAGAAATATACGATGGTGATATCAAAAAAGCTGAGTTGGCAGGTATATTACATGATTACTGTAAATACGAAGACTTAAGTACAATGTATCAAATTGTTAGACAATACGAACTTGAAAGTGATTTGCTTAGCTATGGTGGAGAGATTCTTCATGGACCAGTATGTGCGGCACTTATGAAGCATGAATTTGATGTAAATGATGAAGAAGTTTTACTTGCTATAAAATATCATACGACTGGGCGTCAACAAATGACTAAAACAGAGAAACTTGTTTTTATTGCAGACTATATAGAGCCTGGTAGAAAAACGCCTGGAGTTGAAGAAATTAGAGATATGGCATACAATCAAGGTAGCTTAGATAAGACAATTTATGAGATTTCTAAGCGTACTGTATTATTTTTAATAGAAAAGGATATTACTGTATATGGCGCCACAATTGCGTGTTTAAATTATTATAATTATAGCGATGAAAGAATAAAGGATGATTAAATGAATTCAGAAGAATTATTAAATATTGCTGTCGAAGCGACAGAGAATAAGAAAGCAGAAGATATTATTTCTCTCAATATGAATGAAATTAGTGATATGACAGATTATTTTGTAGTCTGTCACGGGAACAATGAACGTCAAGTTCAATCCATTGCTAGATCTGTTAAAGAAGTGGCACATAAACATGATATTGACGTTAAACGTATGGAAGGCTATCAAGAAGCTCGATGGATACTTATTGATTTAGCAAATGTAGTTGTTCATGTTTTTCATAAGGATGAAAGAAGCTATTACAATTTAGAGAAATTATATCAAGATGCACCTATTAAAGAATACGGTCAGGCAGTATTTTAGTCATGAATCAATATGAAGATATGAGTTTAGTATATGACAAACTTACTCAAGATCAACCGTATCATTCGTGGTTTAATATTGTTGAGCATTTCTTACCTTCTGATAGTCATGATTTGTTAGATATTGGTTGCGGTACTGGCAACTTAACACAATTACTAACGTCACTAGGTGAAGTCACTGGTATGGATATTAGTGTAGATATGTTATCAATAGCTAGACAAAAAACAAATCAAGTGAAGTGGATCGAAGGTAATATGACTCACTTTAATTTGAACAAAAAATTTAATATGATTACAATATTTTGTGATTCACTGAATTATTTAGAAACATTAAATGACGTAAAAATGACATTCAAAAGAGTGTATCAACATTTAAATAAAAATGGTGTTTTTATTTTTGATGTACATACTGTTCATAAAATGAAAACATTATTTAATAATAAAAGTTATATTGATGAATCTGATAATGTTTTTGTAGGTTGGGATGCAATATGTGGGGATGAACCATTAAGTGTTTATCATGAAATGACTTTCTTTGTATCACAGCAAAATGGATTGTATCAACGCTTTGACGAATCACATTATCAAAGAACATATGAGGAACAAATTTATCGAAATTTACTAAAAGATGTTGGGTATCATAGTGTTAAGACTTTTACAGACTTTAACATTCACAGTCATGAAGAAGATGCCCATCGCTTGTTTTTTGTTGCTAAAAAATAAATTTTTAAAAGTAAAATCACTTCTCAGTACGTTAATAATACTGAAGGAGTGATTTTTTGTGTTTAATATTAACAGACGATATATCGATTTTTTTATGAAATGGAAGTTGTACATCTTGATTATATTAATAATGTTAACAACATTCTTTTTTTACTTACTCAATGATAACAATAATGATTTGATACAGAATAGTCAGGAAAGACAATCTAAAATATCTGACCAGCAAATAAAAAATAGCAAAAAGTTAAATAAAAAAGAAGTGTCTATTCAAAAAGATAATACAAAAGAAACTAAAATATTTATCGATATTAAAGGTGCTGTTAAACATCCGAATGTATATGAAATGTCTTCTTCGAATAGAGTCATTGATGCTTTAAATAAAGCAGAGGTATTAAAGGATGCAGACTTATCACAATTAAATCTTTCTGAAAAATTAGTTGATCAAAAACTTATCTATGTTCCTAAAAAGGGTGAGAATAGTATGAAAATCAACTCACAGCAATCAACATTGAATTCGAGTGACGTAAAAATCAACACGAATCAACCTTTAAATTTAAACTCTGCTACTGAAGAACAATTGAAAAACATACCAGGAATAGGTCCAAGTAAAGCTAAAGAAATTTTAAATTACAGAGAACAAAATCATGGATTTAATAGTATCGATGACTTAATGAAAATAAAAGGATTCGGAAAGAAAACATTTGAAAAACTGAAAGAACATTTTACTATTTAAATTATCATTCATTGCAATATTAAGTCTAAATGATTAAGCTATAAATATTACAACTACTTAATTTAAGGAGGCATAGTTAATGGAACGAATTAAATGGGAAGAATACTTCATGGCTCAGAGTCATTTACTGGCATTAAGATCAACGTGTAAAAGATTATCAGTTGGTGCTACAATCGTAAAGGATAATAGAATAATAGCGGGTGGATATAACGGCTCAGTAGCTGGAGAAGTGCACTGTATTGATGAGGGGTGCTTAATTGAAGATGGACATTGTATACGTACTATACATGCAGAAATGAACGCACTACTACAATGTGCAAAACAGGGTGTATCAACAGAAGGAGCAACGATTTACGTTACTCATTTCCCTTGTTTAAACTGTACGAAATCAATAATACAAGCAGGTATCAAAACGATTTACTATGCACAAGATTATCATAATAATGACTATGCCATTAAATTATTGAAGCAATCAGGAATTGAATATAAAAAAATTCCGTTTTCACCTGAATATGTTGCTCAATATCTGACTCAAGAATAACCAATGTTTTACATTGCTCTTGCTTTTTTGGTAGGGGTACTTTGGATAAAATTCAAAGTAATCTCTATCTCCTTAATATTAACTCTTTTGTTACTAATTATGATAAAAAGGCTTAATATTATAATACTATTATTAATGTTTATTTCAGCTATAAGTTCATTTTTTTTAATAAGTTCCTATAACCAAACCGAAATTAAAAACATAAATAGTTTATATAATGAACCGTTTATTGATGATTTTGTTACTTTCAAATCTTTTACGCCTAAATCAACATACTATACTGGCATATTAAATTATAAAAATAAAGACTATAGATACTTTTACAAAATATTAAAGTCAAATTTCAAGCAAGATTTAACTCATAAAAGTTGTCGAGTTAAAGGAGAATTTAAATTCGAAAAAGAGTTGTCCTTGTTGAATATTTCAACAGTTCAATTTAAGTCTTGCCAAGAAAACAATATTTTCACTCCTATATATCATCATCAAAATTATATCACCAAAATAATTCATAAATCTGGGGTCACGCATCCTGAAAGAATATTAGCGTTGATAACAGGTGATACCTCTCTAATTGATGAATATTACAAATCTAACATCAAAGATATAGGTATTTACCATTTACTAGCTATAAGTGGTACACATGTTGGTACAATTATTGTCCTCGTTTATCAACTGTTAGTACGTTTAAATATACCTCTAGTTCTCATTAAAGGTGTAACTATTTTACTATTATTAATCTACGCTGTTTATACTGGATTTGTACCTAGTGCCATGCGTGCCATTTCAATTGCAATCATTATACTTATGTTGCCAATCCATTTTAGGAAAAGTTCTATACATGTGCTTTCATTTATATTTGTGTTAATGATTCTCTTAAATCCTCAATTTATAAATCACATTGGTTTTCAGTTCTCTTTTTTGATAAGTTTATTTATTATATTGGCAAAACCATATATAAGTGCTTTAAAACCACTTAAATGTTTGTTTATTATTAGTTTTTTGGCTCAATTAGGTTCAATTGTAATTAATACCTATCATTTTAATCAATTTCAATGGATAGGTTTGCTATCTAATTTTATATTTGTTCCATTCTATTCTTTTATATTATTTCCTTCGGTCATTATCTACTTTATTTTAATTCACTTTTTTCAACATAGCTTCCTATTAAATACTTATATAAATATGCTTTTTAAAATTCATGACTGGCTAGTTCAATTATTTTTAAATTTAAATCATTTAAAGTGGTACATTCCTAAATTAAACCAATATAGTTTACTTATTTTGATTATACTAACGTTAATTTTTCTTTACATACTTGTCTATAGAGGGTTTGTTACATCCGTACTAAGTTTTTTAATTGTTTTAATCATTTTTACACATTTAATTAGACCACATTATGCCGAGTTAACACTTTTTGATGTGGGTCAAGGAGATAGCATTTTATTCAAAACAAAGTCAAATAAAAGTGTTTTGATTGATACAGGAGGTAAAAGAAATGAAAATGTAAGTTTTAAACATAATAATATTGCCAAATATAAAATTTTACCAAGTATTAAGAAAAAGGGTATTACCACTATAAATTATTTAGTAATTACACATCCTCATGCCGATCATATGGGTGAATTAATATATTTTTTAAATAATATTAATGTGAATAATCTCGTTTTAAATATTGAAAGTTTCCCATTAGAATTACTTAAAGAGGTTACGACAAAATGCAAGGAAAAAAAGATAAATATCTTGGATGTAAATCAAGTTAAAAAAATAGATATTGATAATAGTAAGATAAGCTTTTTAAATAGTTTTATACCATTAAGTGATGATAAAAATGAACATTCCATTGTTACATTAATTGAATATAACGGCATTAATATTCTACTGATGGGAGATGCAACTGTTAATAATGAAGACATTCTATTGAAGAGATATAATTTACCAAAAATAGATATTCTAAAAGTTGGTCATCATGGAAGTAGGACAAGTAGTTCGAAATTATTTATTAAAGATATAGAACCTAAAATCAGTCTTATATCTAGTGGTAAAAATAATAAGTATCATTTACCTAATTTGGATGTTATTCAAAGATTAAAATATTATGGTAGTAAAGTTTTTGATACTCAAGACAACGGGGAATTAACTATAAATTTAGATGAAGAAGTTTACATAGTCTACCGTGATAATTTAAATCAAAAGAGTTTAGCTAGAGAAAGTGTATCGTAAAGTGATATAATTCATGAGTATGATATATAGAGGAAGGTGTACGTATGAGCAACAATATCTTCACTGTCTACGGTGAAGTACCAGAATTAGTCGAAAAGAAAACAAAAGAAATTGTAAATGATTATCTAGGACAAGAGATAGATGACTTTAATTATGTAAAATACAACTTGTATGAGAGTGACCTAACTCCGATTATTGAAGAGACACTTACTATGCCTTTTTTCTCAAATAAAAAAGCAATTGTTGTAAAGAACTCGTATGTTTTTACAGGGGAAAAATTTTCTAAAGATTTAAATCACAATTCTGACGAGCTTATAAAATTTTTAGAAAAATATGATGGTGAAAATCTCATTATCTTTGAAGTGTATCAGCCTAAACTAGATGAGCGCAAAAAACTCACGAAAACGTTGAAGAAAAATGCACAACTTAAGAAAATTGAACAAATGTCTGAAAAGGAATTAAAGCATTGGATTAAAAATACACTAAACAATAATTATAAAGATATTAAGCAAGATGCTCTTGAATTATTTATTGAATTAACTGGTGTTAACTATAATATTGTTTCTCAAGAATTAGAAAAATTAATTTTATTCATAGGTGAGAGACCTATAATTAATAAAGAAGATATCGATTTAATTATTAATAGAAGTTTAGAACAAAATGTATTTCTACTAACTGAATACATTCAAAAAGGTAATAAGAATAAAGCTATACAATTAGTCAATGATTTAATCATTATGAAAGAAGAACCTATAAAATTACTGGCATTAATTACTAGTAATTATAGATTATATTATCAATGTAAAATTCTTAGTCAAAAAGGCTATAGTGGGCAACAAATTGCAAAGACTGTAAATGCACACCCTTATAGAGTAAAACTAGCACTCAATCAATCCCGACATTATAAACTAGAAAGTTTGTTTAACATCATAAACGCTTGTGCAGAGACTGACTACAAACTAAAATCATCTTATATGGATAAACAACTCATTTTAGAATTATTCATACTATCTCTATAAAAAATTTGAGGTAGGAGATATAAAATAAATCCTATCGACAATAGAAATATTGGTTGTAAAGTAATAAAACAGAGCCTAGGACAATTCGTTTTGTCCTAAGCTCTGTTTTAATAATCATTATTTATTAGCTGACATAAGTTTAGATTTAATACGGTCAGCTTTATTAGAATGGATTAAATTACTTTGAGATGCTTTGTCAACTTGTTTGATAGCAAATCTTAATAATTCATCTTTGTTTTCAGCATCAGTAGAGATAGCTGTTTTAGCTCGTTTCACAGCTGTACGCATAGCGTTTTTCTTAGAAATATTTCTTTCTTCAGCTGTTTCAGTTGTTCTTACACGTTTGATTGCAGATTTAATATTTGGCATTACTGTCACCTCCTAAAAGTGATCATAACTTATCAAAATTTATTTGATTACAACAAGAAATATTTTATCAAATGTCTTATATTTGTGCAATCATTTATTTAAAAGTAACTTCATTTGAATTTATTACTTTTTAATTGTTGGAATGAACTACTGAACTAGATATAATAGTTATGTTAGAATTTACATTTAATTAATTATGTCAAAGATATATTGCATTAAAGTAATAAAAACGTTACTATATCAAAGATACATAGAAGTGACAGGTTATAAAGATGAAAGCGAGAAGGATAAAATGGATAAGCAAGAACGATACAATAGAAGAGAAAATATTAGAAATTTCTCCATTATTGCTCATATAGACCATGGTAAATCGACATTAGCTGATCGAATTTTAGAGAATACAAAATCAGTTGAAACTCGAGAAATGCAAGATCAATTACTTGACTCTATGGATTTGGAAAGAGAACGAGGCATCACTATTAAACTAAATGCTGTTCGATTAAAATACGAAGCTAAAGATGGAGAAACTTACACATTTCATTTGATAGATACACCAGGACATGTCGACTTTACATATGAGGTTTCTCGCTCATTAGCTGCATGTGAAGGTGCAATTCTTGTAGTTGATGCTGCCCAAGGTATAGAAGCACAAACCTTAGCAAACGTTTATTTAGCATTAGATAACGATTTGGAACTTTTGCCAGTTGTTAATAAAATAGACTTGCCTGCAGCTGAGCCCGATAGAGTTAAGCAAGAATTAGAAGATGTTATAGGTATAGATCAAGAAGATGTAGTACTTGCAAGTGCTAAGTCAAATATAGGTATTGAAGAAATTTTAGAGAAAATAGTTGATGTTGTACCAGCACCGGACGGTGATCCAGAAGCCCCACTTAAAGCACTTATCTTTGATTCAGAATATGATCCATACAGAGGAGTAATATCTTCAATTCGAATTATTGATGGTGTTGTTAAAGCTGGAGATAGGATTAAAATGATGGCTACCGGTAAAGAATTTGAAGTTACAGAAGTCGGAATCAATACACCTAAGCAACTACCGGTAGAAGAATTAACAGTTGGTGATGTGGGTTATATTATCGCAAGTATCAAAAATGTTGATGATTCTAGAGTAGGTGACACAATTACTTTAGCTGAAAGACCTGCTGACAAACCGTTACAAGGATATAAAAAGATGAATCCAATGGTATTTTGTGGTCTATTCCCTATTGACAATAAAGACTATAATGACCTAAGAGAAGCTTTAGAAAAATTACAACTTAATGACGCATCCTTAGAGTTTGAACCAGAGTCTTCACAAGCACTTGGTTTTGGATACAGAACTGGATTTTTAGGAATGTTACATATGGAGATTATTCAAGAAAGAATTGAAAGAGAATTTGGTATTGAACTCATTGCAACAGCGCCTTCTGTTATCTATCAATGTATCTTAAAAGATGGTTCTGAAGTTTCAGTTGATAATCCAGCACAAATGCCCGAAAGAGATAAAATAGAACATATTTATGAACCATTTGTCAAAGCTACGATGATGGTGCCGAATGATTATGTAGGTGCAGTGATGGAATTATGTCAACGTAAAAGAGGTCAATTTATAAACATGGATTATCTTGATGATATAAGAGTTAATATTGTTTATGAAATTCCATTATCAGAAGTAGTTTTCGATTTCTTTGATCAACTTAAATCTAACACAAAAGGGTATGCTTCTTTTGATTATGAATTTATTGAGAATAAAGAAAGTAATCTTGTTAAAATGGACATATTACTGAATGGAGATAAAGTTGATGCTCTAAGTTTTATTGTCCATAGAGATTTTGCATATGAAAGAGGGAAAGCGCTTGTCGAAAAATTAAAAACATTAATTCCACGACAACAATTTGAAGTGCCAGTTCAGGCGGCTATTGGTCAAAAAATTGTTGCACGAACAAACATTAAATCTATGGGTAAAAATGTTTTATCTAAATGTTATGGTGGAGATATCAGTCGTAAACGAAAACTTTTAGAAAAACAAAAAGCAGGTAAAGCTAAAATGAAAGCAGTAGGCAATGTAGAAATTCCGCAAGATGCATTTTTAGCAGTATTAAAAATGGACGATGAATAATGTAGATTAATGGGGTATAGACATTCTTAATGTCTTACCTCATTTTATAATGTCTAGAATGATATAAATATATAATGTAAAAACTATACTAAATGATTTAAAGATTGGTGGTTATAAAGTGAATGTAAAAAGTGCATATATTCATATTCCATTTTGCTATAGAATTTGTACTTATTGTGATTTCAACAAATACTTTATCGATAAACAGCCAGTTGATGAATACTTAGACGCACTTATTAGCGAGATGCAAGTTAAAAATAATAGAGACCTTGAAACAATGTATGTCGGAGGTGGTACACCGACAGCCTTGAATATGAGACAACTTGAGAAGCTACTTAGAGCAATTAATCAAACATTTACAATTAGCGGAGAATTTTCTTTTGAAGCTAATCCTGATGAGTTAACTTATGAAAAAGTTGCACTTTTAAAACAATATGGCGTAAATAGAATATCGATGGGTGTACAAACATTTAAACCTGAATTATTAAAAATTTTAGGCAGAACCCATAAAACTGAAGATATATATGATGCTGTTAGTCATGCCCGAAAGGCAGGTATTGAATCAATAAGTTTGGATTTAATGTATCATTTACCACAACAAACTATCGACGATTTTAAAGACAGCCTGGAGCGTGCCATTGCATTGGATATTGATCATATTTCAAGTTATGGATTAATTCTTGAACCTAAAACTCAGTTTTATAATTTGTATAGAAAGGGACATTTAAAATTACCAAATGAAGATTTAGGGGCAGAAATGTATCGGTTTTTAATGGAGCGTATGAAAAACTCACCATTTCATCAATATGAGATTTCTAATTTTGGTAAACTTAATCATGAATCAAACCATAATAAAGTATATTGGTTAAATGAAGAATACTATGGCTTTGGTGCTGGTGCAAGTGGTTATGTAAACGGTGTACGTTACACAAATCTTAATCCAGTAAATCATTATATTAAAGCGATAAATGAAGGGAAAAAACCAATACTATCTGAAACGTCTCCTACTTATAACGAAAGAATGGAAGAAGAAATGTTTCTTGGTTTAAGAATGAATCAAGGTGTGAGTAAAAGCCGTTTTAAGAAAAAGTTTAATAAATTAATCGATGAGGTGTTTGGTGAAACTATTAAAGATTTGAGGTGTAGGGGACTCATAAAAGAAGAAGGAGAATTTATATCTTTAACCGAACGCGGAAAAGTTATAGGTAACGAAGTTTTTGAAGCATTTTTACTAAACTCATAAAAAGTTAGAAATTTTAGTGCTTTAACATTGACTTACTTTGACCAATTTGATAGATTATAATTAGCACTTGAGATAAAAGAGTGCTAATGAGGTGAAAACATGATTACAAAAAGACAATTAAGCATCCTTAATGCTATTGTTGAAGATTATGTTGATTTTGGACAACCGATTGGATCTAAAACTCTAATTCATCGTCATCACTTGGATGTGAGTCCAGCTACCATTAGAAATGAAATGAAGCAACTTGAAGAAATGCATTTCATTGAGAAGACACACACATCTTCTGGAAGGGTGCCATCTGAATCAGGGATTAGATATTATGTCAATCGCCTTTTAGAACAAACATCTCATCAAAGTCAAAACAAAATTCAACGTTTAAATCAATTATTAATTGAGAATCATTATGATAGTTCGACTGCACTCACAAACTTTGCACACGAATTATCTATGAAATCTCAATATGCAACGTTGGTAGTCCGCCCTAATCATAAACAAGATGTTATAAATAATATACATCTTATTCGTGCTAACAACCATTTGATTATTTTAGTAATGGTATTTTCCTCTGGACATGTTGAAAATATACATTTTGTATCACATGCTCAACTAAATAATATTAATTTAAATAAAATAGCAAACTTTTTGACCGAACATTTCAGTTTTAATCGTAAAGTACTAACTCAAAACATTGAGTCTTACTTTAGTCAAAAAGAAGAGCTATTACTTGCAAATGAAGTAGTTGAGATGATAAATTTACAAATTGGTAATCAAAGTAATAGCATTTATATGGGTGGAAAGGTTAAACTTATTGATGCGTTAAATGAGTCCAACGTTTCATCTATTCAACCGATTCTTCAATATATAGAATCAAATAAAATAACTGAATTATTAGAAGATATATCAACATCTCAAATCAATGTCCGAATTGGTAAAGAGATTGATGATAGTTTAAGCGATATATCAATTGTGACTAGTCAGTATCATTTTGATGAGTCACTAAAAGGTCAAATTGCAGTAATCGGACCAACTGCAATGCATTATCAAAATGTAATTCAATTATTAAACCGTATATGGTAGTAATTGGAATTGTATTGGAGGTCAGACTATGTCAGAAAAAGATCAGTCAGTGAATAATACTGAGGAAGATTTCAATGTAGAAACTGAAGACAATCAGAATGATACAAATATTGAAAACTCAGTATCTAACACAGATAATAGTGAAGCTAATGCTAGCGATTCAGAAAATAATTCAGAAGAAAGTATCAAGGATGAAGAGTCAGAGTCTCAAGATACTAAAATTAAAGAATTAGAAAAGCTTGCAAATGACAATGAAGAAAAATATTTAAGATTATATGCTGAATTCGAAAATTATAAACGTCGAATTCAAAAAGAAAATCAAATTAATGCTACTTATAAAGCTCAAGGTGTTTTAACTGACATTTTACCGTCTATAGATAATATTGAGCGTGCACTACAAATTGAAGGTGATGATGAATCGTTCAAATCACTTCAAAAAGGAGTGCAGATGGTTCATGAAAGTTTACTAAGAGCTTTAAAAGACAATGGTCTTGAAGAAATTTTAGCTGAAGGTAAGGAATTCGATCCTAATTTACATCAAGCTGTCGTTCAAGATGACAATCCTGATTTTAAATCAGGAGAAGTTACTCAAGAATTACAAAAAGGATACAAACTTAAGGATCGTGTTTTAAGACCATCAATGGTAAAAGTAAATCAATAATTTGATTGAAAATACATTGAAATAAATAAAATGATTAAATTGGAGGAATTATATTATGGGTAAAGTAATTGGAATTGATTTAGGTACAACTAACTCTTGTGTTTCTATCTTAGAAGGAGATGAACCAAAAGTAATTCAAAACCCAGAAGGTGCACGTACTACACCATCAGTGGTTGCATTTAAAAATGGTGAAACTCAAGTGGGTGAAGTAGCAAAACGACAAGCTATCACAAACCCTAACACTGTACAATCTATTAAACGTCATATGGGTACAGATTATAAAGTAGATATTGAAGGTAAATCATATACACCACAAGAACTTTCAGCAATGATTTTACAAAATTTAAAAAGCACTGCAGAAAACTATTTAGGGGATACAGTAGACAAAGCTGTTATCACTGTCCCTGCTTATTTCAATGATGGTGAACGTCAAGCAACTAAAGATGCTGGTAAAATTGCAGGCTTAGAAGTTGAACGTATTATCAACGAACCTACAGCTGCTGCACTTGCTTATGGTTTAGATAAAACTGAAACAGATCAAAAGGTTCTCGTATTTGACTTAGGTGGGGGAACATTTGACGTATCTATTCTAGAGTTAGGCGACGGCGTATTTGAAGTATTATCAACTGCCGGAGATAATAAACTTGGTGGCGATGACTTCGACCAAGTGATTATTGATTATCTTGTTTCAGAATTCAAGAAAGAGAATGGTGTAGATTTATCACAAGATAAAATGGCATTACAAAGATTAAAAGATGCTGCCGAAAAAGCTAAAAAAGATTTATCAGGTGTTTCTCAAACTCAAATTTCATTACCATTCATTTCTGCTGGAGAAAATGGCCCATTACACTTAGAAATTAGTTTAACTCGTTCTAAATTTGAGGAATTAGCTGATTCATTAATCAAAAAAACTATGGAACCGACTCGTCAAGCATTAAAAGATGCTGGTTTATCTACTTCAGAAATAGATGAAGTTATTTTAGTTGGTGGTTCAACACGTATTCCGGCCGTTCAAGAAGCTGTTAAAAAAGAAATTGGGAAAGAACCACATAAAGGTGTTAACCCAGATGAAGTTGTAGCAATGGGTGCTGCTATTCAAGCTGGTGTAATCACAGGTGATGTTAAAGATGTAGTATTACTTGATGTTACGCCATTATCTTTAGGTATCGAAATTATGGGTGGACGTATGAACACATTAATTGAACGTAATACTACTATTCCAACTTCCAAATCACAAGTTTATTCTACAGCAGCTGACAATCAACCAGCAGTAGATATTCATGTATTACAAGGTGAACGTCCAATGGCATCTGACAACAAAACTTTAGGAAGATTCCAATTAACTGACATTCCACCTGCACCACGTGGTGTACCTCAAATCGAAGTAACATTTGATATCGATAAAAACGGTATTGTTAACGTTACAGCTAAAGATTTAGGTACTAATAAAGAACAAAACATTACAATACAATCAAGCTCATCTCTATCTGATGAAGAAATCGATCGCATGGTGAAAGATGCTGAAGAAAATGCTGAAGCAGATAAAAAACGTCGTGAAGAAGTAGACTTGCGAAACGAAGCAGATAGTCTAGTATTCCAAGTTGAAAAAACAGTTAAAGACTTAGGCGAAAATATTAGCGATGAAGATAAGAAAAATGCTGAAGAGAAAAAAGATGCACTTAAAACAGCATTAGAAGGTGAAGACATCGACGATATTAAAGCTAAAAAAGAAGAACTTGAAAAAGTAATTCAGGAATTATCTGCAAAAGTTTATGAACAAGCTCAACAAGCACAACAACAAGGCCAAGAAGAACAAGGTTCTCAAGATAGCACTGTTGAAGATGCAGACTTTAAAGAAGTTAAAGATGACGAAGATAAAAAATAAGTTTAGTATCTAACTTATAATTATCTATTAATTTTTAGTAAAAAAAGTCAAAGTCAATCGATCATTGACTTTGACTTTTTATTTGGATATTAAGAAACAATTAGATAAACTATTCTTGTTAAACGTATAAAAGGAGAGGTAATTATGGCCAAAAGAGACTATTATGAAGTCTTAGGCGTAAACAAAAGCGCTTCTAAAGACGAAATTAAAAAAGCTTATCGTAAATTATCAAAAAAATACCATCCAGATATAAATAAAGAAGAAGGCGCAGACGAAAAATTCAAAGAAATCTCCGAAGCATATGAAGTTTTAAGTGATGAAAACAAACGTGCAAATTATGATCAATTTGGTCATGACGGACCACAAGGCGGATTTGGAAGTCAAGGCTTTGGTGGCAGTGACTTTGGTGGATTTGAAGATATTTTCAGCTCATTCTTTGGTGGCGGTTCACGTCAAAGAGATCCTAATGCACCTCGCAAAGGTGATGACCTTCAATACACAATGACAATAACATTTGAAGAGGCTGTATTCGGGACAAAAAAAGAAATATCAATAAAAAAAGATGTAACATGTCATACATGTAACGGTGATGGGGCTAAACCTGGTACAAGTAAAAAAACTTGTAGCTATTGTAATGGCGCTGGTCGTGTTTCTGTTGAACAAAATACTATTTTGGGTAGAGTGAGAACTGAACAAGTTTGTCCTAAATGTGAAGGTAGTGGACAAGAATTTGAAGAACCATGTCCAACATGTAAAGGAAAAGGTACTGAAAATAAAACAGTTAAACTAGAAGTAACTGTTCCTGAAGGTGTAGATAACGAACAACAAGTTCGTTTAGCTGGAGAAGGTTCACCTGGTGTTAACGGAGGACCACATGGTGACCTATATGTGGTGTTCAGAGTTAAACCATCCAATACATTTGAACGTGATGGAGACGATATCTACTATAATCTAGATATTAGCTTTTCACAGGCTGCACTAGGTGATGAAATTAAGATACCTACATTAAAAAGTAATGTTGTTTTAACCATTCCGGCAGGTACACAAACGGGTAAACAATTCCGACTTAAAGATAAAGGTGTAAAGAATGTTCATGGTTATGGCTACGGGGACTTATTTGTCAACATAAAAGTGGTTACACCAACAAAATTAAATGACCGTCAAAAAGAATTATTAAAAGAATTTGCTGAAATTAATGGTGAAAATATAAATGAACAGTCCTCTAATTTCAAAGATAGAGCGAAAAGATTCTTTAAAGGAGAATAGTCAATGAATTGGATGGAACTCTCAATTGTAGTTAATCACGAAGTAGAATACGATGTTACAGAAATTCTTGAAAGTTATGGCTCTAATGGAGTTGTAATTGAAGATTCAAATATTTTAGAAGAACAACCTGTTGATAAGTTTGGAGAAATTTATGACTTAAACCCTGAAGACTATCCTGAAAAAGGAGTTCGATTAAAAGCTTACTTTAATGAGTTCACTTATAATGAAAACTTAAAATCTAACATCAATTATGAAATATTAAGTCTTCAGCAAATTGATAAAACAATTTATGATTACCAGGAAAAACTTATTGCCGAAGTAGATTGGGAAAATGAATGGAAGAATTATTTTCATCCATTTAGAGCTTCAAAACAATTTACGATAGTACCAAGTTGGGAATCATATGTTAAAGAAAATGATAACGAATTGTGCATTGAATTAGATCCAGGTATGGCTTTTGGAACAGGTGATCATCCAACGACAAGTATGTGTTTAAAAGCAATTGAAACTTTTGTAAAACCAACTGATTCAGTTATCGACGTTGGAACAGGGTCAGGCATTTTAAGTATTGCTAGTCATTTACTTGGAGTTCAAAGAATAAAGGCATTAGATATAGATGAAATGGCTGTAAATGTGGCAAAAGAAAACTTTAAGAAAAATCATTGTGATGATGCAATTGAAGCAGTTCCAGGTAATTTATTAAAAAATGAAAATGAGAAATTTAATATCGTTATTGCAAATATTCTTGCTCATATTATTGAAGAAATGATTGAAGATACTTATAATACTTTAATTGAAGATGGTTATTTTATCACATCAGGTATTATTGAAGAAAAGTATCAAGATATAGAATCACAAATGAAGCGTATTGGTTTCAAAATTATTTCAGTAGAACATGACAATGGCTGGGTTTGTATAGTTGGTCAGAAAGTGAGTGGATAATTTGCAAAGATATTTTATGAATCAAAGCGCTGATGAAAATCAGTGCTTTTTTATTGAAAACAAAGAAGACTATCATCATATCGTGAATGTTATGCGCTATAAAGAAGGACAAAATATTATTGTCACTTTTTCAGATGAAAATGTATTCAAATGTAAAATTATTTCAATAAACGATCAATCGATTGAAATTAAATTAGTAGAAAAGCAACAAATTAACACTGAACTACCTCAGAACATTACAATATGTAGTGGTTTAATCAAAGCAGACAAATATGAATGGATGATACAAAAAGCAACTGAAATGGGGGCAAATGAGTTTATAGCTGTAGCCATGGAACGTTCTGTGGTCAAGCTCAATGATTCTAAAGTAGAAAAGAAATTATCGAGATGGCAAAAAATTATAAAGGAAGCTGCAGAACAAAGTTATCGTTTAACAATACCAAATATAAAATTTAAGTCGAATTTAAAAGAAATTTATGGTATGATAAGTCAATATGACTATGTTCTTATAGCATATGAAGAACAAGCAAAGCACGGTGAATTAAGTCAATTTAAGCAAACAATTAAACAATTTAAGACACAGGATCGTGTTTTAATCATATTTGGACCTGAAGGTGGGCTATCAGATAGTGAAATTTCATTATTCGGTGATGTAAGTACTATAGTTGGATTAGGTCCACGTATCTTGCGTGCTGAAACTGCACCTCTTTACGCTTTAAGTGCAGTAAGTTATGAAAAAGAATTATTGGGGTGAAGATTATGTCAACAGTTGCGTTTCACACATTAGGTTGTAAAGTAAACCATTACGAAACTGAAGCAATTTGGCAATTATTTAAAGATGCAAATTATGAAAGAGTAGAATTTGAAACAAATGCTGATGTATTTGTTATTAATACATGTACGGTGACAAATACAGGGGATAAAAAAAGTCGTCAGATAATAAGAAGAGCTATTAGACAAAATCCTGATGCAGTCGTTTGTGTAACTGGGTGTTACGCACAAACATCATCTGCCGAAATTATGGAAATCCCTGGTGTTGACATCGTTGTAGGTACTCAAGACCGACATAAATTGTTAGACTATATACAACAATTTCAGGACGAGAGACAACCTATTAATGGTGTAGGCAATATCATGAAAAATAGAACTTATGAAGAATTAGAAGTTCCTTACTTTACTGATAGAACACGTGCTTCATTAAAAATACAGGAAGGCTGCAATAATTTTTGCACGTTCTGTATTATCCCGTGGGCACGTGGATTGATGCGTTCTAGAGATCCAGAAAAAGTAGTAGAACAAGCTACTCAACTTGTTAACTCTGGTTATAAGGAGATTGTATTAACAGGTATTCACACTGGTGGTTATGGGCAAGACCTTAAAAATTATAATCTAGCACAATTGCTAAGAGATTTAGATACTATTGAAGGGCTTGAACGTATACGTATTTCTTCTATTGAAGCAAGTCAACTTACTGATGAAGTTATTGATGTCATTGGAAACTCAAATAAGGTGGTACGTCATTTACATATACCGCTACAATCTGGGTCTGATGATGTGTTAAAACGTATGAGACGTAAATATACCATGGCACATTTTTCAGAAAGATTGACAAAATTACATCAAGCATTACCTGATTTAGCAGTTACTAGTGATGTAATCGTTGGTTTCCCTGGAGAATCTGAAGATGAATTCCAAGAAACTTACGATTTCATCGTAAATCATCATTTTTCAGAGTTACACGTATTCCCTTATTCTCCTAGAATAGGAACGCCTGCTGCAAGAATGGACAATCAAATTGATGAAGAAACAAAAAATGTTCGTGTACACAAACTAATTAGTCTAAGTAATCAATTAGCCAAAGAATATGCTTCTAAATTTGAAGATGAAGTTTTAGAAGTTATACCTGAAGAAATGGGTGAAGAACCACATACACTTGTTGGCTATGCTGACAATTATATGAAGGTAAGATTTGAAGGAGATGACTCATTAATAGGTCAAATAGTAAAGGTCAAGATAGTTAAAGCCAATTATCCAATTAATGAAGGCAAAGCAATACGTGTTGTTAAACATGCAACGAATCAATCTGAAAAAGAAGTACTTGTTTAATTAATAAAAAATTGTAAATTTTACTGATTGACCGTCATTTAGAGTTATATTATACTAATAACTGCATAGTTTTACTATGCAATGACTATAAAGTTCCGTTGATATTTGGAGGGAGGGAAATACAGATGTCTAAAACAGTAGTACGTAAAAATGAATCACTAGAAGATGCTTTACGTAGATTTAAACGTTCAGTATCAAAAAGTGGAACTATTCAAGAAGTACGTAAACGTGAATTTTACGAAAAACCAAGCGTAAAACGTAAAAAGAAATCTGAAGCTGCACGTAAACGTAAGTTCAAATAATTAATAGCTCTGTTGACTCCCTCAACAAGAATGTTAATTATATATTAGGACAGAATTTGAATTGAATTCACTGTTCTATCGAAAAATGAAGACTAGAACTGATTTATTTGTTTTTAACTTATTTCAGTTCTGGTCTTTAATTGTTAATAAGTAAAAAACTTGGGACAATGTCCCAAATATCGAAAAAAACACTTTCGTTGAATTCATATTAAAATTGATTCATGCGAAAGTGTTTTTCTATTAAAAGGAAATCTTATTCAATAGAAACAAAATATCAAGTAGTTGAAATGAAAGTAGATGAGTATAATTTAAAACAATTATGGAACCATTGAATATTCAAAATCATACACAAGTTAAGTATTGTTGGCGATGATATAAAAATATTATAAGCTACACATTTTCTCAACATACTAGAAAATATCAGAAAAGATATAGAATTGGAGATTAAAAGAGTATAAGGTAATGAAAAAACGGTATCAGCAAAAATGATTGAATTAGTGGAGCACTTAAAACTAAAATATCTATCCAAACTGATAATAAAAGTATTGTGCATATCTAAATTACCATAATACTATGATAGAAAGTTTCCATTCTTTTCAAGCGTGTGTTATTAATTATGCTCAGTTTTTTATTTTTATGCCCCGACTTCACGCTTGTACCTATAACAAACTGTTGTAACTAAATCTAAATGCGTTTGAGTAATAGTTAAAATGCTTTGATTTTATATTGTCTAATATTGCGTTTTTATTTTACTAAATTAACATACTATTTTTATTATAGATAAGTAAATGACTATATGATATGTTTCATTTCATGTATAATTATTTTGAGGGCGAGGTGAAAAAATGGATAACTTACATCTAATACATATGCTATTTATGGCAAAACCTTTAAATGGAATGAATTGGGTTGAAAACCTTGCACAGTTTATCACTCAACCTTTTGTTTCTCTTATTTTCACTTGTATTATATTTATTGGCTTTTTATACCAACTATATTCAAAGCGCATAAACTTAATGGGAATAATAGCATTACTTGCTTTACTACTTTTATTTTTAGCATTCCTAATTAATGGCGATGTCAATGTGATGTCAGTATTACTGTTTACAATTGGCCTCATACTACTGATTGTTGAATTATTTGTTATAGGCGCTGTAATAGGTATTATTGGTATTATTCTAATAACACTAAGTATTATTATACTTGGTGACAATATTTTATTAATGCTTGGAAATGTTATAGTTGCATTAATATTATCAATTGTAGAATGGGTGATTTTAGTGAAAATATTCAATAGAAAAATTCCATTTTTAGATAAAGTTATTTTAAAGGATTCAACAAATTCTGAAGCAGGTTATCGTTCACATGACGACCGCTCTCATCTTGTAGGAAAAACTGCACATACTGTTACCGATTTAAGACCAGCAGGAATTATAACTTGTGACAATGATCGAATAGACGCAGTATCTGATGGATCATTTATTTTACGTAATCGACAAGTTAAGATTCTTGAAGTTGAAGGTACACGTGTTGTTGTTAGAGAAATCGAAAAATAAAAAGGAGCGATTTAATGTTTAGTATTGGTTTTATAATCATTGCAGTCATTATAGTAGTTGCACTACTCATTCTGTTTTCATTTGTTCCGGTCGGATTATGGATTTCAGCACTAGCTGCTGGAGTACATGTTGGAATAGGCACACTTGTGGGGATGCGTTTAAGACGGGTTTCACCAAGAAAAGTTATCGCACCTCTGATCAAAGCGCATAAAGCTGGTTTAAACTTAACTACAAATCAACTTGAGTCTCATTACCTAGCAGGCGGTAATGTTGATCGTGTTGTAGATGCAAACATTGCAGCACAACGAGCAGATATCGACTTACCATTTGAGCGAGGCGCTGCCATTGATTTAGCAGGTAGAGATGTATTAGAAGCAGTACAAATGTCAGTTAATCCAAAAGTTATTGAAACGCCATTTATTGCAGGTGTAGCGATGAATGGTATCGAAGTTAAGGCGAAAGCTCGTATTACCGTACGCGCTAACATAGCAAGACTTGTTGGTGGTGCTGGTGAAGAAACAATCATTGCTAGGGTCGGAGAAGGTATAGTATCTACAATTGGTTCTAGTGAGCATCATACAGAAGTGCTCGAGAATCCAGATAATATCTCAAAAACAGTACTAAGTAAAGGTTTGGACTCTGGAACTGCATTCGAAATTCTATCTATCGATATTGCCGATGTTGATATTAGCAAAAACATCGGTGCTGATTTACAAACAGAACAAGCACTTGCTGATAAGAACATTGCACAAGCTAAAGCAGAAGAACGTCGCGCAATGGCTGTTGCTTCTGAACAAGAAATGAAAGCGCGTGTTCAAGAAATGAGAGCTAAAGTTGTTGAAGCTGAATCCGAAGTGCCTTTAGCTATGGCGGAAGCATTAAGATCAGGCAATATTGGAGTTAAAGATTATTATAACCTTAAAAATATTGAAGCGGATACAGGTATGAGAAATGCAATAAATAAGCGCACTGATCAAAACGATGATGAATCACCACAACAATAATGAAGAGGTGATAAGATGAATATTGGCATTATCATTTTCATCATATCTGTGATAATTACAGGTGTTAGCGCATTACGAGATAAAAGTCACGAGGACAGACAAAATCAAAGACCCAATCAAAAAACCTCAAACGAGCAACATCAAGAAGGTGGTTTCTTTGAAAAATTAGAAAAAACTTTTCAAGAAATTAGTGACGAATTAAATGATGAACCTGAAAAAAAACAGAGTAAACCTTTTGAAACTTCATTACCACCACTGAACGAAGATTGGAATGAAAATGAAAAGAAAAAAACATCACATCATAAAGAAAAACAAAATACTTCACAATCCAAACGTCAAACAACGTCTACTCATGAACATCAAAATATCCCTCAGCCAGATAAAACAACATCAAGAGATGATAATTATGAAAAACTTAAGCAAGAACTTGAACAAGATGTAACTAAAAATTTAATTGACGTACGTAAAGAAATTGATAAAGAAAAAGAAAAGCAACTTGTTATGATTGAGAGGAAAGCTCAAGACATTATCAACGATAAATATCTTTCAGAAAGAACAAAACGATATAGAATAAAACAACTACTAAATTCTAGGAATGTTGAGAAAAACATGTCGCGCTCTGCTTTTCAATATGATAGTGATGAAGTTATTAATGGTATTATTTGGTCAGAAATTTTAAATAAACCAAAACAGCTTTAATTATTTTTTTCAAACATTAATTTAAATATTTAAGCATATAAGAGAGTATATTGTAATTTATTACGGTATACTCTCTTTTTAGTTTGTCTAAAAACACGTATTTTAGTAAAATTTAATTAAGATTTAAAATGAATTTTAGCTATGAATGATAATAAGAGTTTAATTCAACATTTATTTATAGCAAGCATGATACAATATTGATGTATCAAGCTAAAATTTATATTATGAAATTTATCTCATGTTGATGAAACATTAAATTTACGTAACTTGAAAAGGAGCGCGTTTATGCCAGGAATAATTCAAATTGACGATATTAATCAATCTCAAGCTTTAATAGGAAATAACGATGAAAACCTAAAAGCGATTGAAGCACATTTTAATGTCGTAATACATGCTAGAGGTCAAGAAATTGCTGTTAAAGGTGAAAAAATAGAGCATGTTGAAAAAGCAGAATTAGTTCTAAAGAATTTACTTAAAGTAATTGAATTAGGTAATACAATTACGCTTAAAGATGTAGAAGCTGCTATAAAAATGGCCGACAATAATACAATTCATCATTTATTAGATTTATACGATGAAGAAATTACAAAAGATGCTTATGGTAAAACAATTCGTGCTAAGACTATGGGACAACGTATATATATTAATGCTATGAAACGTAATGATTTAGTATTTGGCATTGGTCCAGCTGGAACTGGTAAAACCTTTTTAGCAGTCGTATATGCGGCTAAACAACTACGTAAAGGATCTGTTAAGCGTATTGTTCTAACGAGACCTGCTGTTGAAGCAGGTGAATCTCTAGGATTTCTACCAGGCGATTTAAAAGAAAAAGTAGATCCATATTTAAGACCTCTTTACGATGGGTTAAATACTGTTTTAGGTAGAGAGCAAACTCAAAGACTCATCGAACGAGGTGTAATAGAAATTGCGCCATTAGCATATATGAGAGGTAGAACCCTAGATGATGCATTTGTTATATTAGATGAAGCTCAAAATACGACACATGCACAAATGAAAATGTTTCTTACCCGCTTAGGATTTGGATCAAAAATGGTTGTCACTGGTGATCAAACTCAAATCGATTTACCAAAAGGTGTAAAAAGTGGTTTGAAAGAAGCGGTAAAAAAACTAAGTGGTGTCAGCGGCATAAGTATCATGAAAATGGATCAAAGTGATGTAGTTAGACATCCACTTGTAAGTAAAATTATTAATCGTTATGAAGGAGTTGAATAAATGTTTACTATAGATTTTAGTGACCATACAGGTCTAGTAGAAACGTCTTGGTTTGACCAAATAGATCAATTATTAACATTCGCTAAGAAGAAAGAAAATATTCATAATGATGCCGAATTGTCAGTAACTTTTGTAGATAAAGATGAAATTCAAAATATAAATAAAGTATATCGCGACAAAGATAAAGTTACTGATGTCATCTCATTTGCTCTAGAAGAAGATGAACCAGAAATAGATTTCAATGACTTTGATATACCACGTGTTCTAGGTGATATTATTATATGTACAGATGTTGCCAAAGAACAATCAGAAAGCTACGGACACTCATTTGAGCGTGAATTAGGATTTTTAGCATTACATGGCTTTTTACATTTGCTAGGATATGATCATATGAATGATAATGATGAAAAAGAAATGTTTGGTCGACAAGATGCTATACTAAACGAATTTGGTCTAACTAGAAATTAATATGAAACGTTTTAAATATGCATATGAGGGTTTTTGCGCAATTTTAAAAAAAGACCAAAATTTCTTATTACACATTTTAGCGGCCATAATTATTATCATATTAGGATTTGTGTTAAATATTGATCGTATAGATTGGATATTAATCATCGTAGCTATAGGACTTGTTTTAAGTTTTGAAGCTATTAATACCTCAATTGAATTTGTTGTTGACCTAATTACAACTGACTATCATGAATATGCAAAATACGCTAAAGATATAGCTGCGTTTAGTGTTGTCATCGTTTCAATCGTTTCAATATGTATTGGGTTAATCGTTTTTTTACCATATATATTAGAAATATTTAAGGGAGGAATGTAATGAGTTATCAATCACACTACTTTAAAGAAGTCCGAGAGGCACAAAAAAATGCTTACGCACCATACAGTAACTTTAAAGTTGGTGCTTATTTAAAGACGAAAGATGGTCGATGTTTTTATGGAGCAAATGTTGAGAACGCTGCATATCCGATGGGAATATGTGCAGAAAGATCAAGTTTAGTAAGCGCTATATCAGAAGGTTATCAACCAGGTGATTTTGAATCCATTACAGTTACTGTCGATGCTGATAAACCATCATCCCCATGTGGCGCATGTCGCCAGGTGATGATGGAACTTTGTGATAAAGATATGCCTGTATATATGACCAATCAAAACGGAGATATGATAGAAGCTACAGTTGATGAATTATTACCATTAGGATTTTCTGGAAAGGATTTAAATTAATGACAGAACATAAATCAGGATTTGTTTCAATTATCGGTAGACCTAATGTAGGTAAATCTACCTTTGTAAACAGAGTAATAGGACATAAAATTGCTATTATGTCAGATAAAGCTCAGACGACTAGAAATAAAATACAAGGTGTGATGACAAGAGATGATGCTCAAATCATCTTTATCGATACACCTGGTATCCATAAGCCTAAACATAAATTGGGAGATTACATGATGAGAGTAGCTAAAAACACACTTTCTGAAATTGATGCTATTATGTTTATGGTTAATGTAAATGAAGATATAGGTAGAGGAGACGAGTATATAATGGAAATGCTAAAAAACGTCAAAACACCTATATTTTTAGTTTTAAATAAAATTGATTTGGTTCATCCAGATACATTGATGCCAAAAATTGAACAATATCAGTCATATATGGATTTTACAGACATAATTCCAATTTCTGCTTTAGAAGGGTTGAATGTTGATCATTTTATTGATGTATTAAAATCTTTTTTACCAGAAGGGCCTAAATATTATCCTGACAATCAAATTTCAGACCATCCTGAGCAATTTGTGGTGAGTGAAATCATTAGAGAAAAAATTCTACATTTGACTAGTGAAGAAATTCCACATGCAATTGGTGTCAATGTCGATCGTATGATTAAAGAGGATGAAGATAGAGTACGTATTGAGGCGACAATTTATGTTGAAAGAGATTCACAAAAAGGTATAGTAATAGGTAAAGGTGGTAAAAAGCTTAAAGAAGTGGGTAAACGTGCACGTAGAGATATCGAGATGTTACTTGGCTCGAAAGTTTATCTTGAATTATGGGTGAAAGTACAACGTGATTGGAGAAATAAGGTTAATTTTATAAGACAAATTGGATATGTTGAAGATCAAGATTAATCAATAGAAGGTTGGTGATCAACTGATGCTAATGAAACAAAAGGGCATCATTATCAAATCTGTTGATTATGGTGAATCAGACAAAATTATTACAATTTTAAATGAATACGGAGCTAAAATACCACTAATGGCCAGACGAGCAAAAAAAGTTAAGTCTGGACTTCAAGCAAATACACAGCTTTTCGTATATGGCTTATTTATATATAATAAATGGCGAGGCATGGGAACACTAAATTCTGTTGATGTGATTAATCAACATTATGAACTCCAACTCGACTTATTTGAAAGTAGCTATGCATCTTTATGTGCTGAAACAATTGACCGATCAATGGAAGAGAATGAGGTTTCAAAATATAATTATGACTTACTTCAATTTGTTCTTTCCAAAATTAACGAAGGAACCCCTGCACAATTAATGTCTGTAATCGTCTTATTAAAAAATATGTCTAAATTTGGATTCACAGCTTCATTTGATCACTGTGCAATTACCGGCATTCAAGATCAATCAAAACTTATAGCGTATAGTTTTAAATTTGACGGTGCTATTTCAGAATCTGCATTATATCAGGATCAACATGCTTTTCATCTCTCTAATCGCACCTTATATCTTCTTAATATCCTGCAGCAATTACCTATAAGTAAGATGAATCATTTAAATATTCAGCAAGACATATTAAATGAAATGTCTGAACTACTTATCATGCTTTATCGTGAGTATGCTGGTATGTTTTTTAAAAGTCAAAAATTAATAAATCAATTAAATAGATTAGAAAAAGATTCATTGTAAAAAGATTTCTATTATAATGAAAGATCTTAAAATAAATTTATCAATAAAAAGCTCCTATCTTTTGTTGTTAAAACTTAAGATAGGAGCTTTATTCGTATTCAAAATTTTTACTTATAACTAAATAGTAAACTAAAATTTAACTTTCTCAGCTAAAAATGTTTCAAGTTCTGATATTGGCATACGTACTTGTTCCATACTATCTCTGTCACGCACTGTTACTTGGTTGTCCTCTAATGAATCAAAATCAAAAGTAATACAATATGGTGTACCTATTTCATCTTGACGACGATAACGTTTACCAATAGATTGTGATTCATCAAAGTCTATTGCAAAGCTAGAGCTTAGTTGTTCAAAAATTTTAATAGCTTCACTTGATAATTTTTTACTTAATGGTAATACTGCCGCTTTATATGGTGCTAAAGCAGGGTGGAAGTGCATAACTGTACGTGCATCTTTACTACCTTCAACACCTTCTTCAGCATACGCGTCACATAAAAATGCTAAAGTCACACGATCTGCACCAAGAGATGGTTCAATACAATAAGGAATGTATTTTTCGTTTGTTTCAGGATCGTGATATTTAAAATCTTCACCTGAATGTTCACTATGTTGTCTTAAATCATAGTCTGTACGACTCGCAATACCCCATAATTCACCCCAACCAAATGGGAATTTATATTCAATATCAGTAGTAGCATTGGAATAGTGTGATAATTCATCTTCATCATGATCTCTAAGGCGCATATTGTCTTCTGAGATGTTTAAATCTGTTAACCATTCACTTGCAAAAGTTTTCCAATAATTTTGCCACTCAATTTCTTCGCCAGGTTTACAGAAGAATTCAAGTTCCATTTGTTCGAATTCTCTTGTTCTGAAAATAAAGTTTCCTGGTGTGATTTCATTACGGAATGATTTACCAATTTGACCAATACCAAAAGGTAATTTTTTACGCATAGAACGTTGAACATTTTTATAGTTCACAAAAATACCTTGAGCTGTTTCAGGTCGTAAAAATAATTCATTAGTAGAATCTTCAGTAACACCTTGGAAAGTCTTGAACATAAGATTAAATTGACGGATATCGGTCCAGTTTGCAGTCTTACTGACCGGACAAACAATTCCTTCATCATCTATAATTTTTTTCATCTCATCAAAACTTAAGCCATCTGCTATAAAGTTTTCGTCACCTTTTTCATTTTGCATATAATCTTCGATTAATTTATCTGCACGATAACGAATTTTACTGTCCTTATTATCAATCATAGGATCATTAAAATTTCCTAAATGTCCTGATGCTTCCCATGTTTTTGGATTCATAAGAATCGCAGCATCAATACCCACATTGTAAGGTGATTGCGTAATAAATTTTTGCCACCAAGCTTTTTTAATATTATTTTTTAATTCAACACCTAACGGACCATAATCCCATGTATTCGATAATCCACCATAAATATCACTACCAGGGAATACAAATCCTCTATGCTTCGCAAGTTGTACAATTGTATCCATATTTTTAACCATAAAAGCCTCTCCTTATACATAAAAACGCCCCAAGACAATACACATAGATTATGCAATATTATCTTGGGACGAGTTTAAATTATTTAAAACACATTGTTGTAATAACATGTGTTTATTTACTTTTCAACCCGCGGTTCCACCCAAATTAGTGTAAACACTCGCTTTTATAAAAATTTAATCATATGCCAAAATATATTTGTTAAGCTCACACCATCCTTAACTCGCTTATTAATAATTCTAATTGAAATAATTTTTAATAGCAAGTGTTTATATGTATTTGTAGCAATTGAAAATAAAAGTTATAATGAGTAAGTATTAAAAAGGGGTGAAGACCTATAGAATTAAGTCAAAGACAAGAACAAATAATAGAGATTGTTAAATCGGAAGGACCTATCACGGGCGAGCATATAGCTGAAAAAATCAATTTAACTCGTGCTACATTACGTCCTGACTTGGCTATACTCACGATGTCTGGTTTTATAGAGGCACGTCCTCGAGTAGGTTATTTCTATTCTGGTAAATCTAAAAATAAAATCATAAACGAAAAATTACGAAAATATGTTGTAAAAGATTATATGTCGCATCCTGTTGTCATAAAAGAAAACATGACTGTTTATGATGCTATATGTACCATCTTTTTAGAAGATGTCAGTACATTATTTATTACAAATGAGAATAACGATTTTGTAGGAGTATGTTCTAGGAAAGACTTACTTCGTGCCTCAATGATTGGTGAGGACATACATACAATGCCTATCAGTGTAAATATGACTAGAATGCCTCATGTTTCATATTTAAAAGAACAGGAACTCGTTATTTATGCTGCAAATCAAATGATTGATAAAGAGATAGATTCATTACCAATTGTTAGACCTAAAGAAAACGACAAATTTGAAGTAATAGGTCGCATCTCTAAAACAACAATCACTAAATTATTCGTTTCATTATTTAAAGAATAGGTGGTAAGTACATGGATAATATAAAGATAATTGTTGCCTCTGATTCAATTGGTGAAACTGCGGAACTCGTTGCAAGAGCAGGCGTTTCACAATTCAACCCTAAACAATGTAAGCATGAATTCCTTCGATATCCATATATCGAATCATTTGAAAATGTTGATGAAGTGATTCAGGTTGCTAAAGATACGAATGCAATCATTGTTTATACATTAATAAAACCCGAAATTAAAAAGTATATGATATCAAAAGTCAATGAACATGCATTGAAATCTGTTGACATCATGGGTCCACTAATGGAATTGTTATCGAATTCTATTGAAGAAACACCTTATTATGAACCAGGAATGGTTCACCGATTGGACGATGCTTATTTTAAAAAGATTGATGCAATCGAATTTGCTGTTAAATACGATGACGGAAAAGATCCTAAAGGATTGCCGAAAGCAGATATTGTGTTACTTGGCATTTCAAGAACATCAAAAACACCTTTATCTCAATATTTAGCACATAAAAGCTATAAAGTAATGAATATTCCAATAGTACCTGAAGTGACTCCACCAGACGGTTTATTTAATGTTGATCCATCAAAATGTATTGCGTTAAAAATTAGTGAAGAAAAATTAAATCGTATACGTAAAGAGAGATTAAAACAATTAGGATTAGGTGACAAAGCTAGATATGCAACTGAAGCAAGAATTCAGGAAGAATTAGATTACTTTGAAAAGTTAGTCGATAAGATTGGTTGTCCTGTTATTGACGTTTCAGATAAAGCCATTGAAGAAACAGCAAATGATATTATTCATTTTATCGAACAAAATAAATCGAAATGATTTCTTTTCCAATAAATTGAAGGTATAATAATAGAACTTTAATAAGATTGCTACCATAGAAATAAATGTATTTTATAGGTGGTATTTAATGTTTGAAATATATTCCTTCATTCTTTTAGCAACCACATAAAAATAAACAATTAGCAATTATGAATATTGATAGGTGATGTCTTTTGCGTATAGATCAATCCGTCATTGATGAAATAAAAAATAAAACTGATATATTAGATTTAGTTAGTGAATATGTAAAACTTGAAAAAAGAGGACGCAATTATATCGGTTTGTGTCCTTTTCATGATGAAAAAACACCCTCATTTACAGTTTCAGAAGATAAACAAATTTGTCATTGTTTTGGATGTAAAAAAGGTGGTAATGTTTTTCAATTTACGCAAGAAATTAAAGACGTATCATTTGTTGAAGCTGTAAAGGACTTGGGTGAACGAGTTAATATTCAAGTTGATATCGGGCAGAACCAAACAAATTCCTCGACAAAAATTGCGTCTGATGAGTTGAAAATGATTGAGATGCATGAACTCATTAAAGATTATTATCATTATGCTTTAATGAAAACAGTTGAAGGTGAGGAAGCCCTAAATTATTTACATGAACGCGGCTTTACGGATGACCTTATTAAAGAAAGAGAAATTGGATATGCACCTGATAACTCACATTTTTGTCATGATTTTCTTGAAAAAAAAGGATATGATATAGAACTAGCATTTGAAGCGGGTTTGTTATCTCGTAATGAAGAGAATTTCACATATTTTGATAGATTTAGAAATAGAATTATGTTTCCATTAAAGAATGGACAAGGACGAATTGTTGGGTATTCAGGACGGACATATACTGATCAAGAACCAAAATATTTAAATAGTCCAGAAACACCTATTTTCCAGAAGCGTAGAATTTTATATAATTTAAATAAAGCACGTAAATTTATTCGAAAGCAAGATGAAATTATTTTATTAGAAGGTTTCATGGATGTAATTAAATCAGATTATGCTGGTTTAAAACAAGTTGTCGCTAGTATGGGTACACAGTTATCACAAGAACATATTACTTTTTTACAAAAACTAACGCAAAATGTAACATTAATGTTTGATGGTGATTATGCTGGTAAAGAAGCTACTCTAAAAACTGGACAAGCACTGTTGAATCAAGGCTTAAATGTGTATGTGGTTCAACTACCTTCAGGTATGGATCCTGATGACTATATTAGAAAATATGATAACGAACAATTCTTAAAATTTGTTCAACAAGACAAACAATCATTTGTGCTATTTAAAGTTAAAATGTATCAAAATGAGATTAATCATAATGATCTTGCATACGAAAAACATTTTAAAGAAACTGTGCGAGACCTTTCTTTAGTCAATTCAGGTATCATTCGTAATAAACTTATTCAAAACATAGCTGATATATTTAAAGTTAATCCAGAAACCATTCAATATGAGTTAGATGCAACTTATCAACATCAGATGTCGTCGAACACTTATCCCACTTTTCAAGATGAGCCAAGCAAACAACAATTAATACTCGGTCGTCTGACTAAAAATGAGAAAGCAGAAAGAGCTTTAATTAAGCATTTAACGAAAGATAAAGATACTTTTTTGAATTATTATCAAAAAATTGTGCCAGAAGACTTTACAAATAGCTATTTAAAGCGTATATTTAGTTATTTGTACGACTATTATTCAAAAAATGATTATTATACAATTAGCGATATGATGCAATATATTGAATCTAATGAATTGAGAGAAGTTCTTATTGAATTAGATCAATATCATCTAAATGATGAACCTTATGAAAACGAAATAGAGGACTATATTCAAATTATTAAAAATAATAATAACGAAGATTCCTTAGAAAGTTTGAATTATAAATTAAGGGAAGCATCGCGTATTGGAGATTCAGAATTACAAAAATATTATTTGCAACTTATCGTTAACAAAAATAAAAATCGAATGTAAAAGCAATATTTAAAAGGATTTAATTTAAAATTCAAGAGTAGTTAATCGAATATGGTTACTTTAATTATTTATCGGGTAAATTTGTTATATCAGAACTTCAAAAGTGTATATTTATTCAATTGAACACCGCTTATTTAAGGTAATATCACTTGATTTTCACTTACTCAGTGTAATCTAGTGATTATTTAGAATATACAAATCATATTAAATTGATATAATATATAATTATTAATAGATTATCAGTATTTACTAAAATCGGGAGGCCTTTTCATGTCTGACAACCAAGTTAAAATTAAAAAGCAAACAATTGATCCGACTTTAACACTAGAAGATGTTAAAAAACAATTAATTGATAAAGGAAAAAAAGAAGGTCATTTAAGTCACGAAGAAATCGCTGAAAAACTGCAAAATTTTGAAATGGACTCAGATCAAATGGATGATTTCTTCGACCAATTGAATGACAATGACATTACACTTGTTAATGAAAAAGATAGTTCTGACACGGATGATAAAATCAATCCTAATGATTTGAGTGCCCCTCCTGGTGTCAAAATCAATGACCCAGTGCGTATGTATTTAAAGGAAATTGGTAGAGTTAATCTTTTAAGTGCTCAAGAAGAAATTGAGCTTGCAAAAAGAATTGAACAAGGTGATGAAATTGCTAAATCACGATTAGCTGAAGCAAACTTGCGTTTAGTTGTTAGTATTGCTAAACGATATGTTGGTCGTGGAATGTTATTCTTAGATTTGATTCAAGAAGGTAATATGGGCTTAATTAAAGCTGTGGAAAAGTTTGATTTTAGCAAAGGATTTAAATTTTCAACATATGCCACTTGGTGGATTAGACAAGCTATTACACGAGCAATTGCTGACCAAGCACGTACAATTCGAATACCAGTACACATGGTAGAAACGATTAATAAATTGATTCGTGTTCAACGTCAATTATTGCAAGATTTAGGAAGAGATCCAGCTCCTGAAGAAATTGGAGAAGAAATGGATTTACCACCAGAAAAAGTCAGAGAGATTTTAAAAATTGCACAAGAACCCGTTTCATTAGAGACGCCAATTGGTGAAGAAGATGATAGTCATTTAGGAGATTTCATTGAGGACCAAGAAGCTCAAAGTCCATCTGACCATGCAGCATACGAATTGTTAAAAGAACAATTAGAAGATGTTTTAGATACACTTACTGACAGAGAAGAAAATGTTTTACGTTTACGTTTTGGTTTAGATGATGGACGAACAAGAACACTAGAAGAAGTTGGAAAAGTATTCGGTGTAACACGTGAAAGAATTCGTCAGATTGAAGCAAAAGCTTTAAGAAAACTAAGACATCCTAGTCGAAGTAAACGTCTTAAAGATTTCATGGATTAAATTAAAGGAATAAGACATTGGCGTTTGAATTATTAATTAATAGTAATGTCGTTTAACTAAATCATCACACTAAAGAAGGGTGGGATAGTGAATTCAAATTTCTTATTACTGAATTCTATCCTACTCTTTTTTAATACATATAAGGAGTTTAAAAATGATTAACCTTAACCAAAGATTATCAATTGTATGCTCATTTATTAAAAGAGGAACATTGGCTGATATTGGCTCAGACCACGCATATCTACCTATATATGCAATTCAAAACGACTTATGCACAAAAGCAATAGCGGGAGAAGTGATTCAAGGACCTTATAAGGCTGCTAAAAGAAATATTGCAAATTATGAATTAAATCAACAGGTTGATGTACGTCTAGGCGATGGTCTAAGCGTTATAAACTCAGAAGACCAAATTGATAATATAACTGTTTGTGGTATGGGAGGGCCATTAATTGCAAAAATATTAAACGATGGAAAAGATAAATTAGTTAACCATCCAAGACTCATACTACAAAGCAACATACAAACTCAAGCATTAAGACAAACTCTTAATAAACTTTCATATGAAATCGTTGATGAAAGAATCATTGAGGAAAAGGGTCACATATATGAAATCGTGGTAGCTGAGTTTAATAATAACTTAGTTAAATTAAATATATTACAAGAAAAATTCGGACCATTTTTACTTAGAGAATGTAATAACATTTTTCAAAAAAAATGGCAAAGAGAGTTAGAAGCACTGCGTGATATAAAATCCCAATTGAATTCAACATCACATCATGAGAGACTAAAAGAAATAGAAGATGAAATTAACTTAATACAAGAGGTGTTAATTAATGAAAATTAGTGAACTGATGGAAGTTTTAAATAATCACGTTCCATTTCATCAAGCTGAATCATGGGATAATGTAGGATTATTAATTGGTAATGATAAGTTAGATATTACAGGTATTCTGACAACACTCGACTGCACCGATGATGTTGTTAACCAAGCAATTGAACTTAATACCAATACCATCATTGCTCATCATCCACTTATTTTCAAAGGAGTAAAACGTATCGTTGAAGATGGATATGGTAGTATAATTCGTAAACTTATCCAAAATAATATCAATCTTATAGCATTACACACTAATCTTGATGTAAATCCTAAAGGTGTCAATCGAATGTTAGCGGATCAAATAGGTTTAGAGAACATATCAATGATTAATACAAATAGCTCATATTATTACAAAGTTCAAACTTTTATACCTAAAAATTATATTGAAGATTTCAAAGACAGTTTAAACGAACTTGGATTAGCTAAAGAAGGTAATTACGAATATTGTTTCTTTGAAAGTGAAGGTAAAGGGCAATTTAAACCAGTAGGTGATGCAAGTCCTTATATAGGGAAGTTAGATAGTATCGAATATGTTGATGAAATAAAACTTGAGTTTATGATAAAAGACAATGAATTAGAAATAACTAAACGTGCTATTTTAGATAATCACCCATACGAAACACCAGTTTTTGATTTTATTAAAATGAACAAAGAAAGTGAGTATGGATTAGGGATTATTGGACAATTAAACCAAACTATGACTTTAGATGAATTTTCTGAATATGCCAAAAAACAGCTCAATATACCGAGCGTACGATATACAGGTCAACATGATAGTCCAATTAAGAAAGTAGCTATCATAGGTGGTTCAGGTATAGGATTTGAGTATAAAGCTAGCCAACTTGGAGCAGATGTTTTTGTTACTGGTGATATTAAACACCATGATGCTTTAGATGCTAAAATCCAAAATGTAAATTTATTAGACATCAATCATTATAGTGAGTATGTTATGAAAGAAGGATTAAAAGAATTATTAGAAAAATGGTTATTTAAATATGAAAATCAATTTCCAATATATGCTTCTGAAATCAACACAGATCCATTTAAATATAAATAAATGTTATTGATAAACATTTAAAGGAGAACAAATTATGTCAAAACATCCATTTGAACACTTTAATTTAGATGAGAATTTAATTGAAGCTGTTAAAAATCTCAATTTTGAAAAACCGACTGAAATCCAAAATAGAATCATACCGAGAATTCTTAAAGGAACAAATTTAATAGGACAATCTCAAACTGGAACTGGAAAGTCACACGCTTTTCTTTTACCATTAATTCAACTTATAGAAAGTGACATTCAAGAGCCACAAGCCATCGTAGTAGCTCCAACACGTGAACTTGCTCAGCAACTATATCAAGTTGCTATGCATTTAGTAAAATTCAAAAAAGGTATAAATGTAAAACTTTTCATTGGTGGTACCGATTTAGAAAAAGATAAACAACGATGTAGCCATCAACCACAACTCATTATTGGTACACCAACAAGAATTAATGATTTAGCACATTCAGGTTATCTTCATGCACATTTAGCGTCATATTTAATTATAGATGAAGCTGATTTAATGATTGACCTCGGTCTCATTGAAGATGTTGACCATATTGCAGCGAGATTAGATGATGAAAATGCTCATCTAGCGGTATTTAGTGCAACAATACCTAAATCATTACAACCATTTTTAAATAAATATTTAAGTCAACCAGAATTTGTAGAAGTTGATGGCAAAGCTCATAATAAAGAAAATATCGAATTTTATCTAATTCCTACAAAAGGTTCTGCTAAGGTAGATAAAACATTGGAATTGATAGATATATTGAATCCTTATCTATGTATTATTTTCTGTAACAGTCGTGAAAATGCCGATGAATTGGCAGACACTTTAAATAAAGAAGGAATTAAAATAGGTATGATTCATGGTGGTTTAACACCAAGAGAACGTAAACAACAAATGAAAAGAATAAGAAATTTAGATTTTCAATTTGTCATTGCAAGCGATCTTGCTTCTAGAGGAATAGATATTGAAGGCGTAAGTCATGTTATTAATTTCGATGTACCCAATGATATCGATTTCTTCACACATCGCGTAGGTCGAACAGGAAGAGGTAATTATAAAGGTGTAGCCATTACATTATATAGTCCTGATGAAGAAACTAATATTACTCTTATTGAAGACAGAGGTTATAAATTTGAAAATGTAGATATTAAGAATGGTGAATTAAAACCGATAAAGGCATACAATATGCGTAAATCAAGACAGCGCAAAGATGACCATTTAACAAATGAAGTTAAACACAAAGTAAGAAGTAAATCAAAACGTAAAGTTAAACCAGGCTATAAAAAGAAGTTTAAACAAGAAGTTGAAAAAATGAAACGTCAAGAAAGAAAGCAGTATAGTAAAAAGCAAAATAGACAAAAACGAAAAAATAATAAAGGATAGGTGAAATGAATGTTAATAGGATCACATGTTTCAATGAGTGGCAAAAAAATGCTGCAAGGGTCAGCAGAAGAAGCACATAAATATGGTGAATCTACATTTATGATTTATACAGGTGCGCCTCAAAATACAAGACGTAAAAATATTGAAGATTTAAATATCGAAAAAGGCCAGCAGGCAATGAAAACATATGGCTTATCAAATATCGTTGTACATGCACCATATATCATTAACATTGCAAATACAACCAAACCTGAAGTATTTAATTTAGGAGTCGACTTTCTACAAAAAGAAATCGAAAGAACTCAAGCGCTCGGAGCGAAAGATATTGTACTGCATCCTGGAGCGCATGTCGGAGCAGGTGTAGATAAAGGAATTCAAAAAATTATTGAAGGACTTAATGAAGTACTCACACATGATAATGATGTAAGAATAGCACTTGAAACTATGGCGGGTAAAGGAACAGAAGTAGGGAGATCTTTTGAAGAAATTGCTCAAATAATTGATGGTGTTACACATAATGATCGCTTATCAGTATGTTTTGATACGTGCCACACTCATGATGCCGGTTATAACGTCAAAGAAGATTTCGATGGTGTACTAGAAAAATTCGACAGCATAATTGGAGTAGATCGAATTAAAGTAGTACATGTTAATGACAGTAAAAACCTAAGAGGTGCTCAGAAGGATCGTCACGAAAATATCGGCTTTGGTCATATTGGCTTTGATGCACTTAATTACGTAGTACATCATGATACTTTTAAAAATATTCCCAAAATATTAGAAACTCCATATGTTGGTGAAGATAAAAAAAATAAAAAACCACCGTATAAATTAGAAATAGACATGTTAAAATCACAAAAATTTGATCCAGAACTCAAAAACAAAATTTTAACTCAATAAAATATTTATAAAATTAAGCCATTCATCGTCTTTTCATTCAGTGAATGGCTTAATTATTTCATCATGTTAAATAAAAATAACATCGTTTTAATTGCGACTATAAAGTCACTAGACTAATTATAGAACAAGCAAAACTATATGTAATTTAAAATAGTCGTAAACATTACTATTTACATAAAAATTAATAAGTTGTATAGTTATATGCGAGGTGAAAACCATGACAACACCAGTTTTTGAATTACGAAATTTAGATTATTATTTCGATAATAAGCATGTATTAGAGAACATAAATATCAAAATTAATCAGGGAGAATTTTTAGCAATTGTTGGTCCGAACGGGGCAGGCAAATCTACTTTACTAAAAGTTATACTAGGGCTATTGCCTATACAAAAGGGCGAGATAATTGTTGATGGAAAACCATTTAAAGGTAATAAATCTTCATTGAAAATTAGCTATGTTTCTCAAAAAGCTTCTGCCTTCAATGCAGGTTTCCCAGCTAGTGTAAAGGAAGTTGTTTTAAGTGGTCTGACTAAAACAAAAAAATTATTTCAAAGATTTAATAAAAATGACTATCAAAAAGTCACAAAGGTATTAGAGAGATTAAATATATCTCATTTAATAAATAAAAATATAGCTGAACTATCTGGTGGTCAACAACAACGTGTACTTATTGCTAGAGCACTTATTTCAGACCCAAGTGTGCTAGTGTTAGATGAACCTACAAACGGAATTGATGCAAAACATGTAAGCAAATTTTACGATACACTTGATAAATTAAAAAAACAGGGGATTACAATAATTTTAGTCACTCACGATATTGGCGTTGTAGCAGATACCGCTACTGAAGTAGCATGTTTAAATAAACATCTTCATTTCCACGGTTCCACAGAAGCATTTAAGTCTTTAGATGAAGTTGAAATTTCAAAAATTTATGGTCATCCTATTCAATTTGTTGATCATCAACACAACCGAACATGTTGTAATGAGGGAAATGAATAAATTTATATTAGAAACAAAGAGGAAGTGTAACTTTTGATAGATGCGTTATTAAATTTTGATTTTATTAGATATTCTTTGATTAGCGGTCTGCTTATTGGCTTTATCGCACCATTAATAGGTGCATTTATTGTAGTTCGGAGACTATCTTTAATTGCTGACGCTTTAAGCCACGTGACATTAGGTGGTATTTCCTTTGGTATGTTTTTGCTTACCATTATTCCAGTTTTCTCAGTAATAAACCCTATGTGGTTTGGTATTCTTTTTGCTGTTATTGGAGCGTTATTAATTGAAAAATTAAGGACTTCGTTTTCTAATTATCAAGAAATTGCAATTCCTATTATAATGAGCGCTGGTATTGCTCTAAGTGCTATTTTTATTTCTCTAGCAGATGGTTTTAATCAAGAAATCGTAGGCCTACTATTTGGATCAATTAGTGCAGTAAATATTAGTGATTTAACTACAATTATTATCATTACAATAATTGTTCTCATATTTATTGTTTTATTTTATAAAGAATTGTTTATTTTATCATTTGACGAAGAATATAGTAAGGTCATAGGTATACCAAAGTGGATTCAATTTTTATTTATAGTAATTGTTGCTATGGTAATATCTGCATCAATGAGAGTTGTAGGTATATTATTAGTAAGCGCGTTAATAACTCTTCCTATAGCAATTTCAATGAGAATAACTAAAGGATTTAAACAATTAATAGCATTAAGTGTTATATTAGGAGAATTATCTGTAATTCTAGGATTAATTATAGCTTTTTATATGAATATATCACCTGGTGGCGTCATTGTTGTACTATTGGTATTAATGCTCATACTAACGATGATTATTCAGAAGTTAAAAATTAAGTTTAAAAAGGGAGTCGTTTAAGAATGAATACAAATGATGCAATTAAAGTTTTAAAGGAAAACGGACTTAAATATACTGATAAACGTAAAGATATGCTAGATATCTTTGTTAAAGAGGATAAATATTTAAATGCTAAACATATTCAACAACAAATGGATAAAGACTATCCTGGAATATCATTTGATACTGTATACAGAAATCTTCATTTATTTAAAGATTTAGGCATTATAGAGAGTACCGAATTAGATGGAGAAATGAAATTCAGAATCGCATGCACAAATCATCACCATCATCATTTTATTTGCGAAAATTGCGGAGAAACTAAAGTGATTGATTTTTGTCCAATAGAAAAGATTAAAAGTCAATTACCCAATGTAAATATTCATACTCATAAATTAGAAGTGTATGGTATTTGTGAAGAATGTCAACGTAAAGCAAACTAAAATATCATTCGGATTATAATACTGGCACATTTCATCATTTAAATTTAAGATTTTCAATCATCGAATTTTAAATATTTAATTCTTAGCATAAAGTGAATACTCATGATTAGTAGGAAAAGAACCTAGTGACAATAACTGAGGTTCTTTTTATTAATTATAGGCCATTGGTCGTATTTATTAAAATTTATGCATTTTTATGTTTAATCTTCACAAATTTGAGATATATTTATAGTATATCAATTAGTAGGTTTAGAAAAATATTAACAAGATTCACATTAACAATTTTGTTTAATTGTCGTGTGAGTCGGGAAAATAATTTAATAATTAAAACTTTTTTGAAAGCATATTCTTTGTTGCTTATAAATCTACTTGTTATGATATAGTTATAGACAATTTAGGAGGATGATTATTTATGGCTTTTGAATTACCAAATTTACCTTATGCATATGATGCATTAGAACCACACATCGACAAACAAACTATGGAAATTCATCATGACAAACATCATAACACATATGTTACAAAATTAAATTCAGCAGTTGAAGGGACAGATTTAGAAGCTAAATCAATCGAAGAAATTGTTGCTAATTTAGATAGTGTGCCATCTAATATTCAAACAGCTGTTCGTAATAATGGCGGTGGTCACCTTAACCATTCATTGTTCTGGGAACTATTATCACCAAATTCTGAAGAAAAAGGTGAAGTAGTAGATAAAATTAAAGAACAATGGGGTTCTTTAGATGAATTTAAAAAAGAATTTGCAGATAAAGCTGCAGCACGCTTTGGTTCAGGATGGGCTTGGTTAGTTGTAAACAATGGACAATTAGAAATTGTTACAACACCAAATCAAGATAATCCAATTACTGAAGGAAAAACACCAATTTTAGGTTTAGATGTTTGGGAGCATGCTTATTATCTTAAATATCAAAATAAACGCCCAGATTATATCAATGCATTCTGGAATGTTGTTAACTGGGAAAAAGTTAATGAATTATATAATGCAACTAAATAATCAATATTAAATAACTTTAGAACATAAAAATTCTAAAAATCAGTTTGAACAATACCTTATATTTATTGTCATAGCCCTTAGATGATTTGCATCTAAGGGCTAATTACATATATAACTATATACTATCTACAACACGTGAGAAATGAGATTCATTACTTAATATCCATTTTTATTAAAATCTAAATGAACATAAAAGTATATACATTTAGTTTGAATTACAATACTGATGAAACCGATGTAAAAATTTTTGTTATTGATTATTGTTTAAAAGTATATTTATAAATTTGACTATCAATTGATAAAGGAATTTTTCTGCGCTTCTTTTTTGTTAAAATGATAGAAAAATAATCTAATATCATATATCATTTGTATGAGAGACTTTGAATAGAGGTAGGTTGTTTTGCTAAAAAGATTAAAAGAAAAATCAAATGATGAAAAAATGAGAAACACCATGAATAAAAGAATCAATTTCATATTTGGATTTATAGTATTTATCTTTGCTATAGTCGTATTGAGATTAGGTTATTTACAAATAGCACAAGGATCTCATTACAAACAATTAATCAAAAACGATGAAAACATAACTGTTAATGAATCAGTACCAAGAGGCCGAATACTAGATAGAAATGGCAAAGTACTAGTTGATAATGCTTCAAAGATGTCTATTACATACACTAGAAACCGTAAAACATCACAAAAGGAAATGTTAAATACTGCTAAGAAACTGACAGATTTAATTAAAATGGATACAGATAAAATTACTGAGAGAGATAAAAAGGATTTTTGGATTCAAATGTATCCGTCATCTGCTAAAAAGTTAATGAGAAAAGAACAATTAATGTTAGAGGATGGCAGTATTTCACAAGACCAATTTGATACCCAACTTAGAGATAAAATAGGAAAAAAACAATTAAAACAGTTAACTAAAAAAGATTTGCAAGTTTTAGCAATTTATCGGGAAATGAACGCTGGGTCAACTCTAGATCCTCAAACAATTAAAAATGAAGACGTAAGCGAGAAAGAATATGCAGCCGTATCACAACAGCTTTCTAAATTACCTGGTGTAAATACTACAATGGATTGGGATAGAAAATACCCATACGGTGATACTTTAAGAGGCATATTTGGAGATGTGTCGACTTCGACTGAAGGTATACCTAAAGAATTAACTGAACAATATTTATCAAAAGGTTATTCACGAAATGATCGGGTCGGTAAATCTTATCTTGAATATCAATACGAAGATGTTCTTAAAGGCACGAAGAAACAAATGAAATATACAACTGATAAATCTGGAAGAGTAATAAGTTCAGAAGTACTTAATCCTGGCTCAAGAGGTCATGATTTACAATTAACTATAGATATTGATTTACAGAAAAAAGTAGAATCTTTATTAGAAAAACAAATTTCTAAATTACGTAGTCAAGGTGCTAAGGATATGGACAATGCGTTAATGGTTGTCCAAAATCCTAAAAATGGAGACATTCTCGCTATTGCAGGAAAGCAAATTGATAAGCAAGGTAAACTCAAAGATTATGATATCGGCAACTTTACAGCTCAATACACAGTAGGTTCTTCAGTAAAAGGAGGAACATTATTAGCTGGATACCAAAATAAAGCTATTAATGTTGGAGAAACTATGGTAGATGAGCCATTAAAATTCCAAGGTGGTTTAACTAAGCGTTCTTATTTTAATAAAAATGGTCATGTATCTATCGATGATAAACAAGCACTTATGCATTCATCAAACGTATACATGTTTAAAACCGCACTTAAATTAGCAGGTGACCCCTATACTTCAGGTATGTCATTACCTAATAATATAGCAGATGCTGGTCGTAAATTGCGTAAAGGGTTAAATCAAGTAGGTCTTGGCTTAAAAACAGGTATTGACTTACCGAACGAAACGCCAGGCCAAATAGAACCCTTAACTAATAATCCTGGTAACTATTTAGACTTAGCTATTGGACAATACGACACATATACACCACTTCAGTTGTCCCAATACGTATCAACTATTGCTAATGATGGCTATAGAATTCAACCACATATTGGATTGTCTATTTATGAATCTACTAATAAAGATGAAACTGGTCCATTAAAACGTAAAATTAAGGGTAATGTTTTAAATAAGGTAAATAACTCAAATGACGAAATTAAAGAAGTTCAAGAAGGCTTCAAAATGGCTTTCAATGAAAAGCAAGGTACAGGTTATGCTAGTTTTAGAAATACTGTAGTACCTTCAGCTGGTAAAACAGGAACTGCTGAAGTTTTTCAAGACGGAGAACCTAGAGTTAACTCAACATATATCGGTTATGCACCCGTCGATGATCCTAAATTATCTTTTTCAATTGTCTATACAAATCAACCTGTTCCACCACCTTGGTTAAATGGTGGAGATTTAGGTAGAGACGTAATCAACTACTATTTTAAAGATAAGGATAATAAAAAAGATGACTCTCAATCTAATAACGAAGAGAAAGAAGATTAATTTAAATTGTCAACTCAACTAATCACGAAATTATACTTTGCAATTAGTTAAGTAATTGGTATAATAAAAAAGTCGTATTTTGAAAAGGTAAGGAGGAGAAACTCATGCGCGTAAACGTTACATTAGCTTGTACAGAATGTGGAGATAGAAACTATATCTCAACAAAAAACAAAAGAAATAATCCTGAACGTGTAGAAATGAAAAAATATTGTTCACGTGATAACAAACATACTTTACATCGTGAAACTAAATAATAAATTTTTTAAAATTTGTACATGACAATATAAAATCGATTTAATCCCTTTAAAGTAACCACTTATAAAAGTGAAAACTTTGAAGGGATTTTTCATTTACTTTTTTTATCATTAAATACCAACTTAATGACATTAGTAACTATAAACGTTATAATGTTAAGTGAACGAAATGGGTGAATAAAATGGATAAAAAAGGACTACGTAGAAATATAATTAAAAAGATGAAATCTTACGACAAAGAACAAAAATATTTGGCTGATGAATGGTTGGCTAAGAAATTATATCAAAGTGAAGCTTATCGCAAAGCTAACACAATTGGTTTTGTTTTATCGATGCCTCATGAAGTTAATACATATCCAATTATTACTCATTCGCTAAACAATAATAAGAAAATTTTTGTTCCTGAAACAAATTATCAACAGCAAGACATGACTTTTAAGCAACTATTATCAATTGAGGATATCGAGAAAGATAGCAAAGGTATTTATCATTCTATTTCCCCAGTCGGTACAACGAATAAAATGGACTTAGTTGTAGTACCGGGGGTTGCATTTGACAAATTGGGCTATCGAATAGGATATGGTGGTGGTTATTATGACCGATTCCTGAGCCAACATAAATGTAATACAGTTAGTTTACTATACGATTTTCAGTTAGCCCAATTCAATATAGAACCACACGATCAACCTGTAGAGCAATTAATTATTTATCACAATAAAGTGGTGGAGGAATAAATGAATATTAATAAACTTTATTGGAAGGCTTTATACTACTGGATTAGGTATCTTAATTATAATGTAATTTATCGTGATAAAGAGGACGATGAAATATGGTTGTCTCATAAGAGAAAACATTCAATTGTTGTATTTAGAAAAGATGTCACATCTACCCAAGAGATTAGGTTTGATAAATCAAAAATTATGGAACGACCTGAAGAAATACAACAATTCATCGGTTATATACCTGAATCTTATGAATTTTATTATTTTACGGATAAAGAGCTTTCAAAAGAAAATTTAAATGAAGAAAAACCAATTAAACTGAAATTTAAAATTATAAGCAATGAGCAAAGCTTAAATTCACTCCCTATAAACTTTTTACTTTTAAAAATGCTAATTAATAATGAAGATAAAAGGACTTACCTTCATTACAAAAGAAAAGTTTTAACACAAAATCTTGTTGATAAACATATGCAACGTTTTACCCCTATTACATATACACTTATCTTAATTAATATTGTGATATGGTTATGTATGATTTTATACTTAAATCGATTTTCTGATGTTAAACTATTAGAAGTAGGTGGACTTGTTCATTTTAATGTTGTTCACGGAGAATGGTATAGACTTATTTCGTCAATGTTTTTACATTTTAATTTCGAACACATTTTAATGAATATGCTCTCTCTATTTATTTTTGGTAAAATTGTCGAATCAATCATTGGATCATGGCGAATGCTAATAATTTATATAATATCCGGATTATATGGAAATTTTGTTTCTCTATCATTTAATACGACTACAATTTCAGTCGGTGCTAGTGGAGCAATATTTGGTCTAATTGGTTCTATTTTTGTGATTATGTATTTAAGCAAGAATTTTAATAAAAAAATGATTGGCCAGTTATTAATTGCTTTGGTTGTTTTAATCGTTTTTTCACTTTTTATGTCTAATATTAATATAATGGCACATTTAGGTGGATTTATCAGTGGTGTATTAATTACATTAATAGGCTATTATTTCAAAACACAACGCTCTTTATTTTGGTCATTTTTGATTGTATTTTTACTTATATTCATCATTTTACAAATTAGAATATTTACTATAAGTGAGGATAATATCTATGATAAATTAATTCGGGATGAAATGATTAAAGGTAATTATAGCGAAGCAAAAAATGTTGTAAAACAAACACTTAATAATAATTACGCCGATGATGAAACATATTACCTTAGTGGTTTGATTACTGCAACTAAGAGTTCGCAAGCAGAGGCCGTATCAGAATGGGAAAGAGGTTTAAGAAAATTTCCAAATTCAGGTGTACTTAATTATGAATTAGCTATAGCTAATCGTTCTTTAAGTGATGATAAAAAGGCTTTAAAATATATAAAAAAAGCTGTAGCAATTAATCCTAATAATAAAAAATATGTTAATTTAAAAAAAGAGTTGAGTAAATCTAATGACACGAAAAATTAAAAGTTTTTATGACGTGTTACAATTACTTAAAACATATGGTTTCATTATATATTTTAAAAATCCAGATGATATGTATGAAATGATGATACAAGAGATTAAATCCTTATATAGTTATCAATTGTTAACGAAGGATGAATATCTAAATTGTATACTGATAATTAATCAAAGAAGGAATGAAAAGTAATGACAGATATTATTTTAGCTGCTGATATAGGCGGAACAACTTGTAAATTGGGGATATTTGACAAGGATTTAGAACAATTGCATAAATGGTCTATTGATACTGATACAAGTGACCACACTGGTGAGTTACTTTTAAAAAACATTTATAATTCTTTTACTGAAAAGATTGCAGAATATAAATATGATTTTAACAATGTAGTTGGAGTCGGTATTGGTGTTCCTGGGCCTGTTGATTTTGATACTGGAGTTGTATACGGAGCTGTTAATTTACATTGGCCCGATAGTGTCAATGTAAGAGAAATTTTCAAACAATATGTTAATTGTCCAGTTTATGTTGATAATGATGCTAATGTTGCTGCTTTGGGAGAAAAACATAAAGGTGCCGGCGAAGGTGCTGATGATGTAGTAGCCATTACTTTAGGTACCGGCCTAGGTGGAGGTATAATTTCTAATGGAGAAATTGTACATGGACACAATGGGTCTGGCGCTGAGATTGGACATTTAAGAGCTGATTTTGATCAACGTTTTCAATGCAATTGTGGTAAATCAGGTTGTATAGAAACAGTTGCTTCTGCTACTGGTGTAGTAAATTTAGTTAATTTCTATTATCCTAAATTAACGTTTAAATCATCAATTTTACAACTTATTAAAGATAACCAAGTAACTGCAAAAGCTGTATTTGATGCGGCTAAAGCTGGCGATCAATTCTGTATATTTATAACTGAAAAAGTGGCAAATTATATCGGTTATTTATGCAGTATCATTAGCGTTACTAGTAATCCAAAATATATTGTTCTAGGAGGGGGCATGTCTACAGCGGGACTTATCCTTATAGAAAATATTAAAACTGAATACCGTAATTTAACTTTTACTCCAGCTCAAAATAATACTGAGATAGTACAAGCTAAGTTAGGGAATGACGCTGGTATTACTGGTGCAGCTGGGCTTATCAAAACATATATCATAGATAAAGAGGGTGCTAAATAATGGCAATTGTTGATGTAGTAGTTATTCCAGTAGGAACAGAGGGACCTAGTGTAAGTAAATATATAGCTGAAATCCAAACAAAGTTAAATGAATTTAAACAACAAGGGAAAATTGATTATCAATTGACACCAATGAATACATTAATCGAAGGTGATTTGAAAGACCTTTTTGAGGTGATTCAAGCGATTCATGAATTACCTTTTGATAAAGGGTTAGATAGGGTTTGTACAAATATTAGAATTGATGATCGTCGAGATAAATCAAGAAAAATGAATGATAAATTAAAATCAGTACAAAAACATCTAGACCATAGTGGTGAATTATAATGCGAATTTCAAATTTAACATTAGGAATAGTTGATACTAATACGTATTTCATTGAGAATGAAGAAAATGTAATATTAATCGATCCCTCAAGTGAAAGTCAAAAAATAATAAAAAAATTAAATCAAATCAATAAACCTTTAAAAGCAATTTTATTAACACATGCACACTATGATCATATCGGAGCATTAGATAATATTATTGAAAAATATCAGGTTCCAGTTTATATGAGTAAAGATGAGTTTGATTTTTTAACTGATCCAGATAAAAATGGCTCATCTAAATTTACACAATATGGTTTATCTAAAATAGAAAGTCACGCAAATCCCTTAAGTTTATCAGAAGGTCCTGCAGAGATTGAAGGATTTAAATTTAAAGTATTACATACGCCAGGTCATTCGCCAGGTAGTCTTAGTTTTGTTTTTAATGACTTTGCTGTTGTTGGCGATACTCTGTTCAAAAATGGTATCGGTCGTACAGACCTTTATAAGGGAGATTATGAAACATTAATTGATTCAATAAAAGATAAATTATTTGAATTAGAGGGTGATATGCCACTTTTCCCTGGACATGGGCCTTACACTACAGTTGACGATGAGCAACTCAATCCGTTTATAAATGGTTAAATATTATAGAGTAAAAAAATCACCTCCTACGTTTATATATGTAGGAGGTGATTTTTTTGAAAATTTTATTTGAACAGATTATCAATCATGCAATTAAGCAAGAAGCAAGTGACATACACTTTATACCATGTGAGGAACACACTATAATTAAGCTAAGAATTAAAGATGAGCTCACAATATATGATAGACTTTCATTTCCAATTTATAAAAAATTACTTATATACATGAAGTTTCAATCTGGCTTAGATGTATCAACACAGCATAGAGCACAAAGTGGTAGATATAGTTATAAGATGAAGCATTTATATTATTTAAGAATCTCTACATTACCTTTATCATTAGGCAATGAAAGTTGTGTAATTCGTATAGTACCTCAATACTTCCAAACTACACGAGAATCATATGAATTTAAAGATTTTAAACACTTTATGAAAAAGAAACAAGGTCTACTTTTGTTTAGTGGACCAACTGGCTCTGGCAAAAGTACTTTAATGTACCAAATGGTCCTTTATGCACATCAAAAATTGAATTTAAATGTAATATCAGTTGAAGATCCAGTTGAGCAAATACTTAATGGAATCACACAAATATCAGTCAATGAAAAGGCAGGTATAAATTATGAAAGCTCTTTCAAAGCCATTTTAAGGTGTGATCCAGATGTAATTTTAATTGGTGAAATCAGAGATTCTACCGTAGCTAAATACGTGATTCAAGCCAGTTTAAGCGGGCATTTAGTTTTGTCGACAATGCACGCGAATGATTGCAAGGGAGCACTATTACGATTATTAGAAATGGGTATTTCTGTCCAAGAGTTGTGCCAGGCAATCAATTTAATTTCTAATCAAAGATTAATCACTACTACTACAAATTATCGTCAACTAGTATCGGAATTAATGTTTCAAAGCCAAATAAATTATTTTTTTGAACATAATCATTCTTTACCTAAAAATTTCACAAAATTAGCTACACATTTAAACAAAATGTCTAAAGAAGGTGTTATATGTGAAGAAGTTGTCGATAAATACATTTAAATATAAGAGGAATAAATATCTTACTGAAATACAATCAATAGACTTACTACAGAGATTACAACAGCTTTTAAGTCACGGATTCACTTTATATCAAAGTTTTAAATTTTTAAACTCCTATTTTAAATATAAAGAGCGAACAATAAATAAAAAGATTATCCAACATCTACAAAACGGTGCTACATGTTATGATATTTTAAAAATAATAGGGTATCCAGAATTAGTTCTTCTTCAAATAAAATTTGCTGAAAACTACGGCAACATTGAGGAGGCTCTCGTTGATACTGTTCAATATATGAAAAGAAATCTGAAAGCTAAAAAACGACTCATCAAAACCTTACAATATCCTGTTGCATTAATTTCTATCTTCTTATTCATATTAACCATTTTAAATATAACTGTCATACCTCAATTTCAACAACTTTATGAGACTATGAATGTTAAATTATCAACATTTCAAAATCTACTAACTCTTATTATTACCCGTCTTCCCAAACTAACTTTCATTTTTATCTTTATTAGTGGTATAGCATTTTTTATCACTTATAAATTCTACTATTATCTACCAATTGAGAAAAAGTTAAAATCTATTTTAAAAATCCCAATGATTAATACGTATTATAAAATATATAGAACTTATCAACTTTCCAATCAACTTTCTTTATTTTACAGAAATGGTACAAGTCTTCAACAAATTGTCCGTATATATCGTAATGAGCAAGATAACGATTTTCTTAAATTTCTGGGTGATTATCTTTTTAAAGAAGCTAATAAAGGGCTCCCGTTACCTGTTATATTAATGAATTTAAAATGTTTTCAAAATGATTTGATTAAATTCATAGAACAAGGAGAGAAAAATGGGAAATTAGATATAGAATTAAAGTTATACAGTCAAATGCTATTACAGCAATTTGAAGAAAAAGTGTTAAAACAAACAAAATTTATACAACCTATCATCTTCTTTATCTTGGGAATTTTTATTGTATCTTTATACTTAGTCATTATGCTTCCTATGTTTGAACTTATGCAAACAATAAAATAATTTGAGGAGTGACATCAATGAAAACATTGAAATTATTGAAAAAAACACGAGCATTTACCTTGATAGAAATGCTTTTAGTATTACTAATAATAAGTTTATTGTTAATACTTATAATTCCAAATATTGCAAAACAAACATCTCATATTCAGTCAACTGGATGTGATGCTCAAGTTAAAATGGTAAACAGTCAAATAGAAGCCTACGCTTTAAAACATAATCGCAACCCTTCTAATATTGATGATTTGGTTTCAGATGGTTTTATAAAAGAAGGACAAAAAACATGTAAATCCGGTCAGACAATTAGTATTGCAAATGGAGAAGCAGTTGCCAATTAAAAACATTAAAGCATTTAGTTTAGTCGAGATGATTTTTAGTTTATTTATTATCAGTTGCTTGTTGATAACAACTTTATGGTCACGAAGCCTGTTCGACATTCAGCTAATTGATGAAGAATATGAAATTAAACAATTAATAACAAAATTTAATTACTATAAATCTAAAGCTATTAGCAACAACGAATCAATAACTTTATTATTTTTTAATAATTCAAATAGAGTACAAGTAATTGAAGAAAATGGAGATAAATATAGTTTTAAACTTAATAAAGGCAAAGTGATTAATATAGCTAAAATTCAAACATTAAATTTTGATAAAAATGGAAATATAAATCATTTTGGATCGCTCATTTTACAATATAATTCACATGCTTATAGATTAATCTTCCATATTGAAAAGGGGCGTTTGAGATTTGTCAAAATATAAATTTAAAGGGTCTTTAATTATTGATGCATTGCTAGCCTTTTTTATAGTTAGTACAATAACAATGATTTTAATACCTATGTTTTCAAACTTAAACAATCAGTATCTTATCAATTTAAATAATATAAAAATCAAGCAAATCATGATAACTAGCCTTCAACACTATAAAAAGAAAGAACTTTATCAAGGGGTTGTAATAGAAAATTATGAAATACAATTATTCAATAATAAAATATGTGGGGAGGATAAAGCATTTAATACGCGAACATGTATTTCAATTTAATATAAAAGCATTTACTTACATCGAAGCATTATTTGCTTTATTTGTGACTACTTTAATTCTCGCTTTATTACCTACTATACTTAAATTGACTTCGTTTTATCTTAATACTGCTCAAAATAACGAAGATATTCAATTTGAATTTTTTAGAAGAGATTTACTTAAAGAGAAAATGACGACTCAAAACAATTATGAGATAGAAAATGCATATACAATTAAACTTAAGAAAGATAAAGATGTTATTAGATATATTTATAAAAACCGTAAAATTTACAAAAACATTAATCAAAAAGGTAATATTACATTGTTAAATCACGTCTTGTCTACTCGTATATTAAAAACGAACGATAATATAGTAAAATTATTAATAACAACAGGAGAAACGAACGATGAACACAAAGAAATCCTGTTTATATAGCCGAAAAGCGTTCATTAGTTTATATTTAATAGTAATTTTTTCAATTTATTTATCAATTATATCTTTTTATATCTCTCAATATAGTTTAAAATTAAAGACAATACATAACTTAGATGTTTACTACAATAAAGTTATCGTTAATAAGTTAAAAGAGGTAGATTAATTTGAAGAGTATTCAAGTGCCTATTATTTTAGTTGGTTTCATGGGAACTGGTAAAACTACTGTTGGAAAATATCTTTCAGATTTATATAATTTAAGTTATGTGGATTTAGATAATTTTATTGAAGTAAATGAATGTAAATCTATACCTAATATATTTAATGATATCGGAGAAAAAGGATTTAGATCATTGGAGACTAGATACCTAAAATCTTGTCTCAATACTTTCGATATTATTTCAACTGGAGGAGGTATTATAGAAGATACGAATTCATTAAAGCTCTTAAAAAATCAAAAGCATGTAGTTTGGCTAGACTGTGACATTGAAATCATTTTCAAACGAGTTAAAAATGATTCACATAGACCCAATGCTAAAAGTAAAAATCTTAACCAACTTGATGCCTTGTATTCTTCAAGACTTTCAAGATATAATGAAATCGCATTCATGAAAGTTGATAGTGCACAGAGTGTTTCTGAAATTTGCACTTTAATTAAAACAAAATTATTAAGCGATTGATCAGTATTAGAGAGAATAGAGATCAAAACTTGAATCATTATAAGTTAAACGTTTTTAGTCTATTACAATTTTGACTCTCTATCGCCGAAGGTGCAAGTGAAATAACGAAACTCTCAGGCAAAAGGATAATACTGTAACGCATTCCTGAAATGTGTATTAAAACAGGGTAGCTTTATGCTATCCTGTTTTTTAAAAATTATTAATTGGGGGTACACGTATGACAACAGATTTGAAAAAAACACCTTTATATCAAAATTACGTTGATAGTGGTGCTAAAATTGTTGAGTTCGGAGGATGGGCAATGCCTGTTCAATTCTCAAGTATCAAAGAAGAACATAATGCAGTTAGATATAATGTTGGTCTTTTTGATGTAAGTCATATGGGAGAGATAGAAATTAGTGGTAAAGATGCAGAACAATTCATACAATACATCCTTTCTAATGATACAAATCTTCTAACAAATGATAAAGCAATGTATAGTGCGTTATGTAATGATGAGGGGGGCATCATTGATGATTTAGTTACATATAAACTTAATGAAAACCACTACTTGCTTATTGTAAATGCAGCCAATACCAATAAAGATTATCAATGGATTAAGAAACATAGCTCTAATTTTACTGTAGATGTGAGCAATACTTCAGACAAATACGGCCAATTAGCTATTCAAGGTCCTCATTCAAGAGCATTAATAAATGAATTAGTGGATATAGATGTAAGCCATATGGCAATGTTTGAATTCAAACAGAACGTACAAATCTTTGGTAAATCTATTATTCTTTCGCAGTCTGGTTATACTGGAGAAGATGGCTTTGAAATTTACTGTAAGCAAGAAGATACTAAGGATATATGGGAGCAATTATTAGAATACGATGTTACACCATGCGGTTTAGGTGCTCGTGATACGCTAAGACTTGAAGCAGGATTACCTTTACATGGTCAAGATTTATCTGAATCAATTACTCCTTATGAAGGAGGGATAGCCTTCGCTGCTAAACCGTTAATTGAAAATCATTTTATTGGCAAATCCGTACTCAAAGCTCAAAAAGAAAATGGTTCCGAGCGTAGAACAGTAGGTCTTGAACTATTAGGTAAAGGCATTGCTAGAACAGGTTATGACGTACTAGATGAAAATAGTAATGAAATTGGTTTCGTTACATCAGGAACACAATCCCCATCTTCTGGTAAATCTATAGCACTTGCAATAATAGATAGAGATGCATTTGAAATGGGCAAAAAAGTAATTGTGCAAATACGTAAGCGTCAAGTTGAGGCAAAAATAGTTAAAAAAAATCAAATTGAGAAATAAATATAAAGGGGTGTAAATATTGAGTCATCGTTATATACCATTAACAGAACAAGATAAAAATGAAATGCTAAATAGTATTGGGGCAAAATCTATTTCCGAATTATTTGATGATATACCTACAGATATTTTATTAAAAAGAAATTTAAATATTGCCGAAAGCGAAGCGGAGACGATATTACTTAGAAGGTTAAATCGTCTCGCAGCTAAAAATACAACTAAAGAAACACATGCAACATTTCTAGGTGCGGGCGTTTATGATCATTATACTCCAGCTGTTGTCGATGCAATGATTTCAAGATCTGAATTCTACACCGCATATACACCTTATCAACCTGAAATTTCTCAAGGTGAGTTACAAGCAATTTTTGAATTTCAAACACTCATTTGTGAATTAACAGATATGGATGTAGCAAATTCTTCTATGTATGATGGTATGACTAGTTTTGCTGAAGCATGTATATTGGCACTAAGTCATACGAAAAAAAATAAAATTGTAGTTTCAAGTGGACTACATTATCAAGCTTTACAAATTCTACACACATACGCCAAAACTCGTGATGAATTTGAAATAATTGAAGTTGATCTTAAAGGTACTATTACTGATTTAGAGAAATTAGAACAACTTATCGATGACAACACAGCAGCTGTCGCTGTCCAATATCCCAATTTTTATGGTTCTATTGAAGATTTAGAACAAATTAATAACTATATAAAGGATAAAAAAGCTTTATTTATCGTATATGCCAATCCACTTTCTTTAGGATTACTAACACCCCCAGGTACATTCGGGGCAGACATAGTAGTGGGAGATACACAGCCTTTTGGTATTCCTACACAATTTGGGGGTCCGCATTGTGGATACTTTGCTACAACAAAGAAATTAATGAGAAAAGTACCTGGTCGATTAGTTGGGCAAACTCAAGATGACGAAGGTAATCGTGGATTTGTTCTCACGTTACAAGCTAGAGAACAACATATCCGCCGTGATAAAGCAACTTCTAATATTTGTTCAAATCAAGCTTTAAATGCACTTGCATCTTCAATAGCAATGTCAGCTTTAGGTAAACAAGGTATTTATGAAATTGCAGTTCAAAATCTTAAAAATGCCAATTATGCCAAAAATAAGTTTGAAGAACATGGTTTTGAGGTACTAAAAGCACAATCTTTTAATGAATTTGTAGTCAAATTTAATCAACCAATAAAAAATATTAATCTTAAATTAGCAGAATATGGATATATTGGTGGTTTTGACTTAGGTGAAGTATCTGATGATTTTAAAAACCATATGTTAGTAGCAGTTACAGAGTTAAGATCTAAAGATGAAATCGATGATTTCGTTACGAAAGCAGGTGAGTTAAATGATTAGTAAATCAAGTCCTTTAATATTTGAAAGATCCAAAAAAGATAGATATGCGTATTCATTACCACAAAATGACATTGAGAATATCAGTATTGCTTCACTCTTAGATGATAAGTATATTCGTAAACATAAGGCTGAATTTCCCGAGGTTTCAGAATTAGATTTAGTTAGACATTATACCGAACTATCAAATAAAAATTTCGGGGTAGATACTGGATTTTACCCATTAGGTTCTTGTACGATGAAATATAATCCTAAAATCAATGAAAAGGTAGCGCGTATTTCTGGTTTTAGTGAATCTCATCCTTTACAAGAAGAAGAACACGTTCAAGGTTCTCTTGAAATTATATATAGTTTACAAGAAGAATTGAAGGAAATTACTGGTATGGATGAAGTTACCCTACAACCTGCTGCAGGTGCACATGGTGAGTGGACTGCTTTAATGATTTTCAAAGCTTATCATGAAAAAAATGGACAAAGCCATCGTGATGAAGTAATAGTGCCTGATTCAGCACATGGTACTAATCCTGCTTCTGCCTCATTTGCTGGATTTAAATCAGTAACTGTAAAATCTAATCAACGTGGGGAAGTTGACATAGAAGATTTAAAAAGAGTAGTAAACGATAATACAGCTGCAATCATGTTAACTAATCCAAATACATTAGGTATATTTGAACAGGATATTATTGAAATAGGGAAAATCGTTCATGAAGCAGGAGGTTTATTATATTACGATGGAGCAAATTTAAATGCTATTTTAGATAAAGTACGTCCTGGTGATATGGGCTTTGATGCGGTACATCTTAATTTGCACAAAACATTCACTGGTCCTCATGGCGGTGGTGGACCAGGATCAGGACCAGTTGGAGTAGTAGAGAAATTAGCCAGTTATCTACCTAAGCCTATGGTTATAAAAGATAACGATAGGTATAAATATGATAATGATATTCCAAATTCAATTGGACGAGTAAAACCGTTTTATGGAAATTTCGGCATTTATTTAAGAGCATATACTTATATCAGATCAATGGGAGCCAATGGTTTAAAAGAAGTATCTGAAGCTGCCGTTCTTAATGCGAATTATATAAAATCTCGCCTTAAAAATCACTTTGAAATTCCGTTCAATCAATATTGTAAACATGAATTTGTATTAAGTGGAACTTTACAAAAACAATATGGTGTCAGAACATTAGATATGGCTAAGCGACTGTTAGATTTTGGTGTGCATCCACCTACAATATATTTTCCTCTCAATGTCGAAGAAGGAATGATGATTGAGCCAACAGAAACTGAATCTAAAGAAACACTTGATTACTTTATTGATGCGATGATTCAAATCGCTGACGAAACAAAAAATGATCCAGATAAAGTTTTAGAAGCACCACATACGACTATAATTGATCGATTAGATGAGACCACTGCAGCACGAAAACCAATTCTTAAATTTGAAGAACTTAAGGACGAAAAGTATAAAGAACACACAAATATTGATTCTGAAGATAATTAAATCGCTAATTAGAAATCTATATACTAGCTAAAACTTCTAAAAGTAACAATAATCAAAAGTTAACTTATACTAATCTTTTACTAAATAAAAAATATCTTTTTTAAAACATTTAAAAATAAGATTATATGTTAATACGTAGTGTTTTTACGATATTTCTGTGAAAGGTGCGCGAATCCAAAATACAGGCTGAAACGGTAACTTTTGATGACGAGTCGTTCAATATGAAAGTTATATAAATAAAGAAAAAGCAGGGACATAATTACTGGCTTCTTTATTTACAATACTTCGTATTGTTGACTCGCATTCTTAGGAGGTAGCTTCAGCCTGTAGTCTTCAGCTATCCTGTTCTCTCAAGAGTCTCGCCAAAATATTTTTGTTGATATGTAATTTTACATTGAAATGTTTAAAAAATAATGAAGAATTTTAAATGGAAATATTTTATAAAACCCAAATTAATAAAACTTTCAGAACAAAAAGCAAAAACCATCTACAGTCAAAGAAAATTTGGTCTGGAAGCTTTTTTGGATTTGTGAAGTCTATTTTGAGTTTCACTCGAATGTCCGTTCGAGAGATAAATAAAGCCAAAAGAGAACTAGAATTTGTACTAATGGCACTTAATATAAGAAAAGTAACAGTTCAACGAGCTAAAAATAATCAAAAAAATTATAAAAAGACAATTTCTATATTTTTTCAATAGAAATTGTCTTTATTAACTTATCTTGGAACTTTATGTCCCAGCTTCTTCTTTGAAAGGTTTATATATCATCATCTAAAAAAACTCTTTGAAAGCATCTATTAACATAATCCTTTCAAAGAGTTTAATAACTTAAAGACATCATTTCGTAAAATTACTTTTTAGATTTTATTTTACCTGTCCATTTTTTGTAACCGCCTTTAAGCATGTAAATATTTTTATATCCATTTTTTCTTAATATACGTGCAGCACGATAACTTGCTATACCATTAGCATCACATAAATAAATAGGTTGGTCATTTCTTAGTCCTTGATATCGTTGCTTAAATACTGTGATAGGAATATTACGTGCACCATTAATATGTCCATAATCATAATCCACTTTTTCCCTCACATCAATAACTTGAGCTTTTCTTAAACCTTTATGGAATTCATTTTGGTCTAATTCATTTACAGCTCGCTTATTAAGAATTTGTTGGATAATCATATATGCAATGATAATAACAATAATACCAATTGCAATGTACAAAGAGATACTCATCTTGCATCCTCCCTAATTTACCGATATTATAATTATAAGACTGTTAGTACAATTTATCAAAATATTTTTTCGAGTTAGATTATGTTTATATCACATAATCTAAATATACAAAGAGATACATAATAGTTTTAATTTTAATATTTCGATAGGGGTATGATTATGACTGAAATATGGAATTTTATAAATACTGGAAGCAAAAATCCTTATTATAATATGGCAATGGACGAAGCGTTACTAAATTTTGTATCGCGTGGAGAAATCGATCCAGTTATAAGATTTTATACTTGGAATCCTGCAACACTCTCAATAGGCTACTTTCAGCGTCTCCAAAAAGAAATTGATATTGATAAAGTAAAAGAAAAGGGCTATGGCTTAGTAAGACGTCAAACGGGTGGTAGAGGCGTGTTACACGATAAAGAATTAACATATAGCGTTATTGTTCCTGAGTCTCATCCAAATATGCCTTCAACTGTAACTGAAGCTTATAAAATTATTTCACAAGGATTATTAGAAGGTTTTAAAAATTTAGGTTTTGAAACTTATTTCGCTATCCCCCGTTCTAAAGAAGAACGAGACAAATTAAAGCAACCACGAAGTTCAGTATGTTTTGATGCACCTAGTTGGTATGAGCTTGTAGTAGAAGGCAGAAAAATTGCAGGTAGCGCTCAAACCAGACAAAAAGGTGTCATTCTTCAACATGGTTCAATTTTACAAGATATAGATATCGATGATTTATTTGATATGTTTAAATTTAAAAATGAACGACTAAAAGCAAAAATGAAAGAAAATTTTGTTCAAAAAGCTGTAGCTATTAATGACATTTCAAATCAACATATTACATTAAATGAAATGGAGAACGCCTTTGAGGCAGGTTTTAAAAAAGGACTGAATATAGATTTTAAACCTCTAGAATTAACGGAAAAACAATTAGAGGAAGTACAAGAACTCGAAGATAAATACCGCTCTGAAGCATGGATGTACCGTAAATAATTATGAAGAGAGCAATAAGGCGACATCATTTGATATCGCCTTATTGCTTTCTTTTTTGTCTTTTATATTTACGAAGTGCTTTTTTATACTTTCTTTGATCTTCTGTTAAAAAGAAGAAATAGTATATAATATAAATAATTAAAGCTATAATTGCAAAACTAATAATGGCTTTCATAATCGAAAATAAAAACTCATCAAGATTCATCATTAAACCAAATGCAGCTATCGCTAATATTAAATAAAAGATGAATTTGCGCATCTCAAAACTCCTATTAATTTAAATTTGTATTTATTGTTGCAAGTTTTTTTTGACCTTTTTCTATTTTTTTATTATCTTTCGTTTCATATCCTTTTTTTATTGTATTGAATGCTGAAGATAAGTCTTTATTAAGTTGACGTATTTCTTTTTCTTTTTTCTTATCTTCTTCAGATTGTGATTCAGAGTCTACAGATTCTTTATATTTAATGAAAGTACCGTCAATATCATTTAAAATGTCATCTAATTTTCTTTGAATCGCTACTTTATTATTATTTTTATTAACTTTTGATTCAATATCTCTATAATCTTTAATGGTTTTTGCAATAGAGTCGTAATAATCAGATGATGCTTTTAAATTTTTTATTTTTAACTTATTAGATGAAGCCTCTTTAGTATTTTCTTTATCTTGTTTAAGGGCGGCTATTTTAGATTTATGTTCGCCAATTTCTTGATTAAGTTCTTGAATATCAAGTTTTAATTGATGATTATCATCACGTAACTCAGTCGTTTTATCTTCTAAAGGAGCTAAGTTCTGACTTCCACAACCCATAAGCAAACTGCTCGCACCAACTATTAATATTAACTTTTTCATTGTCTTCTCCCTAAACCAAAAACTATTATTATTATTACTAGTTATGCTATCATTTTAATGTATAAAATAAAAATGTACAAATGTAAACGTAGGAGGGAAAAAATGAATAAATTAAGAAAAGTTCTAGATATCATTGAACATAAGCACTTAGATGCAATCATAGTATTATCAGATTATAATAGACGTTATCTTTCAGATTTTACTGGTACAAGTGGTGCACTAATCATAACACCTAAAAAACAATATCTTATTACTGATTTTAGATATATAGACCAAGCTACAGAACAGGCACAGGATTTTGAAATTATAAATCGAAAATCAAGTTTGATTTCTGAAATTAAATCCATATTAGAAAGAGAAAATTTATCAAATATTGGTTTTGAAGGTCATTTAATCAGTTATGATACTTATGTTGAACTTAATAAAGGATTAATTACTTTAATAAGCATATCTAATGAAATTGATAAGATTAGAGAAATTAAAAATAAGGAAGAAATTCAGCTCATTCAAAAAGCGGCTAAGATAGTAGATCAAACATATGAATATATCCTCACTCAAGTAAGTATCGGAATGACAGAACGAGAAATTAAAGCTAAATTAGAAAGTAAGATGTTAGAATTAGGCGCAGATGGCCCTTCATTCGACACAATAGTGGCTTCAGGTTACCGAGGTGCGTTACCGCATGGTGTTGCAAGTGATAAGCGTATTGAAAAGGGTGATATGATTACATTAGATTTTGGTGCATACTATAGAGGATATTGTTCAGATATTACGCGCACGTTTGCAATAGGAGAACCGGATCCAAAACTCAAAGAAATATTTAATATAGTTCTAACTTCTCAAAAGAAAGCTATTGAACAAATCAAACCAGGTATGACTGCAAAAGAAGCAGATGCTATATCTAGAGAGTATATTTCATCTCACAACTATGGTGAGCAGTTTGGCCATTCACTTGGTCATGGTATCGGCCTTGATATTCATGAAGGTCCACTATTATCTCAAAATAGTTCAGATGAATTAAAAATAAATAACTGTGTTACTATAGAACCAGGCATATACATTGAGGGATTGGGTGGCGTTAGAATAGAAGATGACATTCTTATTACAGAAAATGGATGTCATGTCTTTACTAAATGCTCAAAAGACCTTATTATTTTAGAGTAAGCGCGTATAATTGAGGAGGAGACTGAATGATTTCAGTAAATGATTTTAAAACAGGTTTAACGATTTCTGTTGATAACGGAATCTGGAAAGTTATTGATTTCCAACATGTCAAACCAGGAAAAGGTTCAGCTTTTGTTCGTTCTAAATTACGTAATTTAAGAACAGGTGCTATTCAAGAAAAAACTTTCAGAGCTGGCGAAAAAGTTGAGCAAGCAATGATCGAGAATCGTCGTATGCAATATTTATATGCTGATGGCGATAACCATGTATTCATGGATAACGAGACATTTGATCAAATCGAATTACCTGGTGACTACTTAAAAGATGAATTAAATTACTTAAAAGCGAATATGGAAGTTCAAGTTCAATCTTATGAAAGTGAAGTTATTGGTGTTGAATTACCAAAAACTGTAGAACTTGAAGTTACTGAAACTGAACCTGGAATCAAAGGTGATACTGCCACTGGCGCAACAAAATCTGCGACTGTTGAAACAGGTTATACTCTAAATGTACCTTTATTTGTAAATGAAGGTGACACACTAGTGATAAATACTAGTGATGGAAGTTACATTTCTAGAGGATAAACACTAATTAACTAAACTCCAGAGTATACATCAATTAGATGTTATACTTTGGAGTTTTTGTTTTCAAAATGTAAAATTACATAATATAGTATTGTAATTATTAATAAATATGTATATAATTACATAATAATACAATAAGGAGTGTATATATGCATATTTCTATAGTAGGTATCACAGGCTATACAGGACTAGAATTGTTAAGATTAGCACTTAATCACCCTCATGTAACAGTTTCATCGATTCATGCTACAAAAGAAGTGGGAGTGCAAATTTCTGATATATTCCCTCATTTGAAAGGTATTTTTGATAAAGAAATTCAGGTTTTCGACAGTGAATTTATTATGACACATTCAGATTTGGTATTTTTTGCTACTCCGAGTGGCGTTGCAAAAGATTTATCCAAAAATTTCGTTAAAAATAATTTTCCTGTTATAGACTTATCAGGTGACCATCGTTTATCTCCAGATGTTTATCTCAAATGGTATAAAAAATCACCGTGTACTGTTGATATACAAAAGCGTTTTACATATGGTCTCTCAGAAGTAATGAATATTAGTCATCGCAATAGATTTATTGCTAACCCTGGTTGTTATGCAACTGCAACTGAATTAGCGCTATATCCCTTAATCAGCAATCATTTAATCCGTGTTGATTCTATAATTGTTGATGCTAAAAGTGGTCTTACTGGAGCTGGTAAAAAATTAAATCAGTCATCGCATTACGTAAATGTAAACAATAATTATGTGACGTATAAACTTAATAAACATCAACATATTCCTGAAATTGTACAAACGTTGCAGTTTTTTAACAAAAGTTTACAGAATATTCAGTTTTCGACATCGCTTATTCCGGTTAATAGAGGTATTGTTGCAACTATATACACACGGCTTGAAAACGGAGTTAAAATAAATCAAATAGAATCTACCTACAAGGATGTATATAAAAATAAGCCTTTCATAAGAATTAAAGATGGATTACCACAGTTAAATGAAGTAATAGGAACAAATTACACTGATATTGGTTTTGTTTATAACGAAACCACGGGTGTTTTAACAATTTCATCAGTTATTGATAATTTAATTAAAGGTGCCGCCGGACAAGCAATTCAAAACATGAATCTGATGTTTAATTACGACGAAACTGATGGTTTAATTTTGGCGCCTTTATATATCTAATATAGGGGGGACTAAATTATGAATATAATTAAGGGAAATATTGCAAGTCCTCTTGGATTTTCAGCTGATGGTCTGCACGCTGGCTTTAAAAAGAAAAAATTAGACTTTGGTTGGATTGTTTCAGAAGTACCTGCAAATGTAGCTGGTGTATTTACAACTAATAAGGTCATTGCTGCACCATTAAAATTAACAAAAAACAGCATCGAAAAAAGTGGTAAAATGCAAGCTATTGTTGTTAATTCAGGTGTTGCTAATTCTTGTACTGGTAAACAAGGGGAAAAAGATGCTTTTAAAATGCAACAACTGGCCGCAAATAAATTACAAATTCAACAAGAATATGTTGGTGTCGCATCTACTGGTGTTATTGGAAAGGTGATGCCAATGTCTATTCTAAAGAATGGCTTTTCCAAACTAGTTAAAAACGGTAATGCTGATGACTTTGCAAAAGCGATATTAACAACGGATACTCATACAAAAACATGCGTTGTAAACGAAGAATTTGGTAGCGATACAGTAACGATGGCAGGTGTAGCAAAAGGGTCAGGAATGATACATCCTAATTTGGCTACAATGCTAGCATTTATAACCTGTGACGCTAACATCTCATCACAAACATTACAACAGGCTTTAAAAGATGTGGTTGAAGTTACATTCAATCAAATCACTGTAGATGGTGACACTTCAACAAATGATATGGTGCTTGTGATGTCAAATGGATGTACAAATAATAACGAAATTAAAAAAGACAGCGAAGACTACTATAAATTTAAGCAGATGCTTCTATATATTATGACCGATTTAGCAAAAAGTATTGCAAGGGATGGCGAAGGTGCTTCTAAATTAATAGAAGTCACGGTTAAAGGTGCAAAAGAATCTAGTGCTGCAAGAATGATTGCTAAAAGTGTGGTGGGTTCAAGTTTAGTAAAAACCGCAATTTTTGGCGAAGATCCTAATTGGGGTAGAATTATTGCTGCTGCAGGTTATGCTAAAACATATTTTGATATTAATCAGGTAGACATTTTTATAGGTAGGATACCTGTATTAATAAGATCCTCACCAGTAAAGTACGATAAAGAAGAAATTCAAGAAATAATGAGTGCTGAAGAAATATCAATTCAGCTTGACCTTCATCAAGGGAATTGTGAAGGTCAAGCATGGGGATGTGATTTATCGTATGACTACGTTAAAATCAACGCACTATACACCACTTAGGAGGAACATATGAAAAACATCATCGTAATTAAGCTCGGTGGTATAGCTATAGAAAATTTAAACGACGCATTTATACAACAAATTAATGCTTGGCACCTTGAAAACAAAAAAATAATTATTGTTCACGGTGGCGGCCAAGTCATCAGTAATTTATTAACTAAAAACAATCATTCAACTATTAAAATTGATGGCATGAGAGTAACTGCTAAAAATGATTTACCTATCATATATGATGCTTTAATTAACATAGTTGGCCATCAACTTTTAGAAAGACTTAAAGAATCTAATTTAGAATTTTTTCAATTTAAAGAAAAGATAAAAGAACTTGTAAGCGCCGAATTTTTAAATAAAAATATCTATGGTTACGTTGGTAAAGTTAAAGAAATCAACACGATGCTATTAGAAAAAATGTTATCACGCGACATAATACCAATTATCACTAGTTTGGGTGTAAATGAGCAAGGGGAGTATCTTAATGTTAATGCTGATCATCTCGCCACCGCAATTGCTAAGAAACTAAAAGTCGAAAAATTAGTATATATGACTGATGTCCCTGGTGTAATTGAAAAAGATAAAACGCTTGCTACTCTTACAATTAATGAAGCAAAAACAAAAATTGAAAATAAAATAATTACAGGCGGAATGATACCTAAAATTGAGAGTGCAATCCAAACATTAGAATCTGGTGTTGAATCGATTTTAATTGCAAATAATTTACAAAAAGGAACAATCATAAGGGGTGATTAATGATGAGTTATCTTTTTAATAATTACAAGCGTGACAATATAGAGTTTGTTGATGCTAATCAAAATGAATTAATTGATAAAGATAATAATGTCTACCTAGATTTTTCGTCAGGTATAGGTGTGACAAATCTGGGTTTTAATATGGAAATTTACCAAGCAGTTTATAATCAACTGAATTTAATATGGCATTCACCCAATTTATACCTAAGTAGTATCCAAGAGGAAGTGGCTCAAAAATTAATTGGTCAACGAGATTATTTAGCTTTCTTTTGTAATAGCGGAACAGAAGCGAATGAGGCAGCTATCAAACTCGCACGTAAAGCTACTGGTAAGTCGGAAATTATTGCTTTTAAAAAGTCTTTTCACGGCAGAACGTACGGCGCAATGTCTGCAACAGGACAGAAGAAAATTACAGATCAATTTGGTCCGGTTGTTCCTGGATTCAAATTTGCTATTTTTAATGATTTTAATTCATTTAAATCATTAACTTCAAATAATACTGCTGCTGTAATTATAGAAATAATTCAAGGTGAATCAGGAGTACTACCTGCTGATTCTTTATTTATGAAGCAATTAAATGAGTATTGTAAACAAAAAGATATCCTTATAATTGTAGACGAGGTTCAAACGGGCATAGGTAGAACCGGTAAGTTATATGCTCATGAACATTATCAATTGTCTCCAGATATCATCACATTAGCTAAAGGATTAGGTAATGGCCTTCCTATTGGAGCAATGTTAGGCAAAAAAAATTTAGGTCATGCATTTGGCTACGGTTCTCATGGTACAACATTCGGTGGAAATAGATTATCATTGGCTGCTGCAAACCAAACGCTTTCTATCATTAATGATGCTGATTTGCTGAATGATGTTCAATCAAAGGGGCAATTTCTTATTGAAAACTTAAGAAAAAGTTTAGTAAATAAAAGAAATGTAATTGAAGTACGTGGTGTAGGTTTAATGGTAGGAATAGAGGTCACTAATGATCCTAGTCAAGTAGTGCGAGAAGCTAAACGTATGGGGTTAATCATTTTAACAGCTGGTAAAAATGTGATTAGGTTATTACCGCCATTGACCATCACTAAAAAACAATTAGAAAAAGGTATAGAAATATTAACTGAAATCATTTGATTTATAAATGGTAACTTATCTAAAATATCGAGTTGATATACAGAGTGTACAATTCAGCAAAGTAACTTTTAAAACACCGTTTCGTTAAAATACAAAAAATAAAACGAAACGAGTGTCTTTTTTATGCTTTTAGTCAATCTCTAAAATATTTAAATAAATACCGACGTTTTGATGTTTAATGAACATGCTTGAATTGAATCTTTTACTCAAGTAAAATAGATGGGTAGATGAAAACAAACCTAAGGAGTCAGTAAGAAATGAACTTTAAAGAAATAAAAGAATTAATCGAAATTCTTGATCAATCTAGTTTAACTGAAATAAATATTGAAGATAATAAAGGTAGCGTAGTTAATTTAAAAAAAGAAAAAGAGACTGAAATAGTTACACCGCAAGTTACTCAACAACCAACTCAACCGATAAATCATACGCATAATGAAACACAACAAAAGCCATCACATAGCTCTAAAGATGAACAAAGTAGTGATAATGAATACAATACCATTAATGCACCAATGGTTGGTACATTTTATAAATCACCTTCACCAGATGAAGAAGCATACGTTCAAGTTGGAGATAAAGTTACGAATGAAAGTACTGTTTGTATATTAGAAGCTATGAAATTATTTAATGAGATTCAAGCCGAAACAACAGGTGAAATCATAGAAATTTTAGTAGAAGACGGACAAATGGTAGAGTATGGCCAGCCGTTATTTAAGGTGAAATAATGAAAAAGATTTTAATCGCTAATCGTGGTGAAATCGCAGTAAGAATAATAAGAGCGGCACACGATTTAGGTATTCAAACAGTAGCTATATACTCAGAAGGTGACAAAGATGCACTACATACTCAAATTGCTGATGAAGCATACTGCGTCGGTCCTACTTTATCAAAAGATTCTTATTTAAATATACCAAATATTTTATCTATCGCTACTTCTACAGGATGTGATGGTGTTCATCCTGGATACGGCTTTTTGGCTGAAAATGGTGATTTTGCTGAATTGTGTGAAGCATGCCAATTAAAATTTATTGGGCCAAGCTATCAATCAATTCAGAAAATGGGAATAAAAGATATTGCTAAAGCTGAAATGATTAAAGCCAATGTACCTGTAGTACCAGGAAGTGAAGGACTTATTCAAAGTATAGATGACGCTAAAAAAATAGCTAAAAAAATCGGCTATCCAGTTATCATCAAAGCCACAGCAGGTGGTGGTGGAAAAGGTATTCGGGTTGCTCGTGATGAGAAAGAACTTGAAACTGGTTACCGTATGACACAACAAGAAGCTGAAACCGCGTTCGGAAATGGTGGTTTATACTTAGAAAAATTTATAGAAAACTTTAGACATATAGAGATTCAAATTATTGGCGATACTTATGGAAACGTTATACATTTAGGTGAACGTGATTGTACAATTCAAAGAAGAATGCAAAAGCTCGTTGAAGAAGCACCCTCACCAGTTTTAAGTGAAGATAAACGCCAAGAAATGGGTAATGCTGCAATTAGAGCCGCAAAAGCTGTAAATTATGAAAACGCAGGTACAATTGAATTTATATATGATTTAGATGATAACCAATTTTATTTCATGGAAATGAATACACGTATTCAAGTTGAACACCCAGTAACTGAAATGGTAACAGGAGTAGATTTAGTAAAATTACAACTCAAAGTTGCTATGGGTGAGGCGTTACCTTTTAAACAAGAAGATATTTCCATTAACGGTCACGCTATTGAATTTCGAATCAATGCTGAAAATCCTTACAAAAACTTTATGCCATCACCAGGCAAGATTACCCAATATCTTGCTCCAGGCGGTTTTGGAGTGAGAATTGAATCAGCATGTTATACTAATTATACGATACCACCTTACTATGACTCCATGGTGGCAAAACTTATAGTTCACGAACCTACACGTGAAGAATCAATTATGACAGGCATTCGTGCTTTAAGTGAATATCTTGTTTTAGGTATCGACACTACGATTCCATTCCACTTAAGACTTCTAAATAATCATATTTTTAGAAGTGGGGAATTTAATACAAAATTCCTAGAAAAGTATAATATTATAGACGATAATAACCAATAGGAGGATAAAGAATGGTCAATGTAGCAGATTATTCTCAATCTAATTTAGGAAAAATTGAAATAGCACCAGAAGTATTATCTGTTATCGCATCCATTGCGACATCAGAAGTAGAAGGTATTACAGGCCATTTTGCTGAACTAAAAAAAACAAATCTAGAGAAGATTAGTCGAAAAAATTTAAACAGAGATTTAAAAATCGAAGCTAAAGAAGACGGAATATACATTGATGTATTTTGTTCTTTAAAACATGGCGTAAATATTTCTAAAACTGCAAATCAAATTCAAGAAGCAATTTTCAATTCAATTACGACAATGACAGCTATTGAACCACAGCAAATTAATATTCACATCAGAAGTATCGTCGCAGAAAAATAAATAATTTAAATTATAGGTGCACTTTACTAGAAAGTTGTACCTATAATTTTATAAATACATTTGAAGGAGTAAAATATGAGTCGTAAAGATGCAAGAGTACAAGCTTTTCAAACTTTATTTCAACTTGAAATAAAAGAGACAGATTTAACAATTCAAGAAGCAATTGAATTTATTAAAGATGATCATTCTGATTTAGACTTTGATTTTATATACTGGTTAGTTACTGGAGTCAAAGATCATCAAATCGTTTTAGACGAAACAATTAAACCCCATTTAAAAGACTGGTCTATCGATCGTTTACTGAAATCAGATCGTATTATTTTAAGAATGGCAACTTTTGAAATATTGCACAGCGACACACCTAAAAAAGTAGTTGTTAATGAAGCTGTAGAACTCACAAAACAGTTTAGTGATGATGATCATTATAAATTTGTTAATGGTGTTTTAAGTAATATAAATGATTAAAATGAGTGATAACTATGACTGAATATTTAAGTGTTTCTGCACTAACTAAATATATAAAATATAAATTTGACCAAGATCCTCATCTACAGTCAGTTCTTATTAAAGGAGAATTATCTAACTTTAAAAAGCATTCAAGCGGACATTTATATTTTAATGTCAAGGACAAAGAAAGTGTCATCAGTGGAATGATGTTTAAAGGAAATGCTTCTAAGTTAGGCTTTGAGCCTAAAGAAGGTGATGAGGTTTTAATTGAAGCTCGCGTTTCTGTTTATGAAAGACGAGGAAATTATCAAATATATGTTAATAAGATGCAACTCGATGGTATTGGTAATTTATACCAAAAGCTTGAACTACTAAAAAAGAAATTGAAAAAAGAAGGCTATTTTGATCAAAGTAACAAAAAACTCATACCAAAGTATCCAAAGAAAATAGCGGTTTTAACAGCGAGCACAGGTGCAGCCATTAGAGACATACATAGTACGATTAACAATCGCTACCCTTTGGTCGAACAAATTCAAATCAGTACCCTTGTTCAAGGCACGCAAGCTAGACAAGATATAATAGAAAAGATTCAATATGCTGATTCATTAGATGTTGATACAATAATAGTTGGACGTGGTGGTGGTTCAATTGAAGATTTGTGGAACTTTAATGAAGAAGATGTTGTTAAAACCATCTTTAATTGTCAAACACCTATTATATCAGCTGTAGGTCATGAGACTGATTTTACATTGAGCGATTTTGTAGCAGATGTTAGAGCTGCGACACCTACTCAAGCTGCTGTTATAGCAACACCTGATCAATATGAGTTATTACAACAAATTAAACAGTATGAATATACATTATCAAGATATATAAAACAATATATCGAACATCAGAAGAAACAACTTAATCACATATCATCATATTACAAATTTAAGCAACCGAGTTTATTGTACGATCAACAAATTCAAAAACGAGATGAATTAGAAAGACAATTAAATCATCTATTAAATACTAAAGTTGAAAAGTCAAAACATCACCTCAAGTTACTTCAACAAAGTTTTAATTTTAAAAATTTAAATCAGCAGATTACTCAGGAAAAGCAATCTATTTATCAATTGCATTCTAGATTGTCCAAAATAATGTCCAATAACATTACTAATTTAAAAACAGTGCTAAAAAACAAATTAGAAAGTCTTAATAATTTAAGCCCCACCAATACGATGCTTAGAGGGTACGCAATTGTCAATAAAGACAATGAAGTGGTTACAAGCACACATAAATTGAATGAAAACGACCAAATATCTTTAACAATGAAAGACGGAAGTGTCGATGCAACGGTTAAGAAAGTAAGGTGTAATGATGAGTAAAGAAAAGCAAAGTTTCGAAGAAATGATGAAAGAACTTGAAAATATCGTTCAAAAATTGGATAATGAAGCAGTTTCTTTAGAAGAATCCCTCGATTTATACCAACGTGGTATGAAACTATCTGCTAATTGTGATTCAACTTTAAAAGAAGCAGAGAAAAAAGTGAATGAATTAATGCAAGAAGAAGTTGGTGATAAAGGAAATGAAGAAACTACAGATGAATAAATTAATAAATATAATTAATACATCACTGAATAAGTCAATACAATCATCACCATTAAAAACTAATTTAGAAGAAAGTATGAAATATTCATTAAATGCTGGTGGTAAAAGAATCAGACCAGTCATATTATTATTAACACTAAAAATGCTTAACAAAGATTATCAACAAGGACTAAATAGTGCTTTAGCATTGGAAATGATTCATACTTATTCTTTAATTCATGATGATTTACCAGCAATGGATAATGACGATTACCGTAGAGGAAAATTAACAAATCATAAAGTTTATGGTGAATGGAAAGCCATTCTTGCTGGTGATGCATTATTAACAAAAGCTTTTGAATTAGTTTCTAATGATACTACCATTGAAGATAGTGTGAAAGTAAGTATTATAAAAAGACTTTCAAAAGCAAGTGGACATTTGGGAATGGTGGGTGGCCAAGCGCTTGATATGGAAAGTGAAGGGAAGTCAATTCGTTTAGAAACTTTAGAATCAATTCATGAAACTAAGACAGGCGCTTTACTAAATTTTTCAGTTATGGCTGCGGTAGACATTGCTCAAGTAGAACAAAATATTGCTAAGAATTTAGATGAATTTAGTCATCATTTAGGAATGATGTTTCAAATTAAAGATGATTTACTGGATGTGTATGGTGATGAATCAAAACTTGGCAAAAAAGTAGGCAGTGATATAGTAAATCATAAAAGTACTTATGTTTCTTTACTTGGAAAAGAAGGAGCAGAAGAAAAGTTAAACAATCATCAATATCTTGCTATGAACTGCTTAAATCAAATTTCTGATCAATATGATACTTCTGAATTAAGTGATATTGTAGATTTATTCTATAACAGAGACCATTAATTTATAAAAAAATATACTATATTTAGAATGTCTATTTTAACGTTATAACGCATTTATATCTATAGGTTGTCTTCATAGCTTATCTATGAGGCAATCTTTTTTAATTCTTCAATTTATATACAAGAATTATTCACATTTTTATTTCTAAACACTTATTTTAGTATTATTAATTAGGAAAATGATTTTGTAATAAATACTGATATAGTGCTCGTTAGATATTTTAACTTTACAATTTCAAAATAGTGTTTAGTAGTAGTTCAGAACTCCATGTGTTAAAATCAATGTATAAATATTCGTAATTTGAGGTGTTAATTGTGCCAAAAAAGTCAGTGAGACATATAAAAATAAGAGAGATAATTTCAAATGAACAAATAGAAACACAAGATGAACTAGTTAAACGTTTGAATGAGTATGATTTAAATGTTACACAAGCTACTGTTTCACGAGATATTAAAGAATTGCAATTAATTAAAGTTCCTGCACCTACAGGGCAATATGTTTATAGTTTACCAAATGATCGTAGATATCATCCATTAGAGAAGTTGGGTAGATATTTAATGGATTCATTTGTAAACATTGAGGGTACTGGTAATCTACTAGTTCTTAAAACGCTTCCTGGTAATGCTCAATCCATTGGTGCTATACTTGATCAAATTGATTGGGATGAGGTACTTGGTACAATTTGTGGTGATGATACATGCTTACTTATTTGTCGAGACGAAGAAGCGAGTGAAGAAATCAAAACTCGAATTTTCAATTTATTATAAGGATGCGATGAATTTATGTTACAAACCTTATCAATAAAACAATTTGCCATTATTGACGAACTTGATATAAACTTTTCTGACGGTCTAACAGTTATGAGTGGTGAAACTGGCTCAGGAAAATCTATCATTATTGATGCCATTGGACAGTTAATCGGTATGAGAGCTTCTTCTGATTACGTCAGACATGGTGAAAAGAAAGCAATTATCGAAGGTATCTTTGATATAGACGAGAGTAAAGACGCAATTAATATACTAGAATCATTAGCTATAGATGTTGATGAAGATTTTTTATTAGTTAAAAGAGAAATTTTCAGTTCTGGTAAGAGTATTTGTCGTATTAATAACCAAACTGTCACTCTACAGGACTTAAGAAAAGTGATGCAAGAACTGCTTGATATTCATGGTCAACATGAAACGCAATCTTTACTTAAGCAAAAATATCATCTTCAACTATTAGATGATTATGCAGACAATCAGTATTCAGATTTACTTAATCAATATCAACTTTCTTATAACCAATATAAAAATAAACGTAAAGAATTAGAGGAATTAGAATCCGCGGACCAGGCTTTATTACAACGATTAGACTTAATGAAATTTCAATTAGAGGAACTAACCGAAGCTTCACTGAAAGAAGGCGAAGTGGACCAACTTGAATCCGATATTAAAAGAATTCAAAACTCCGAAAAATTAAATCTAGCTTTAAACAATGCACATCAAGTTCTAACTGATGAAAGTGCAATACCCGATAGGTTGTACGAATTAAGCAACTACTTGCAAACGATTAATGATATCGTTCCAGAAAAATTCGTAAGATTAAAAGAGGACATTGATCAATTTTACTATATGCTAGAAGATGCAAAGCATGAAATTTACGACGAAATGGCTAACACTGAATTCGATGAGCAAGTTTTAAATGAGTATGAATCCAGAATGAATTTACTTAATAATTTAAAACGTAAATATGGTAAGGATATTACTGAACTTATTGCTTATCAGAGTAAACTTGCAAATGAAATTGATAAAATAGAAAACTATGAACAAAGTACATCACAATTAAGGGAAGAAATTAAAACGCTTTATAACGAAGTGATAGATATAGGAAAAAAACTTTCTCAAGAACGTAGGCGTGTAGCGAGAGAGTTAAGGGACCATATTGTTTCTGAAATACAAAATTTACAAATGAAAGATGCTAACCTTGAAATTTCGTTTAAACCATTAGATGAACCTACAATTGAAGGTATTGAATTTGTGGAATTTTTAATTAGTCCAAATCGTGGTGAACCACTTAAAAGTCTTAATAAAATCGCTTCAGGTGGTGAACTTTCAAGAATTATGCTTGCTCTAAAAAGTATATTTGTTAAATCACGCGGCCAAACCGCGATTCTTTTTGATGAAGTTGACTCGGGTGTATCTGGTCAAGCAGCACAAAAAATGGCTGAAAAAATGCGAGATATTGCTCAATATATACAAGTTATTTGTATTTCACACTTACCTCAGGTAGCTTCAATGAGTGACCATCATCTTCTAATAAGCAAGGCATCCAATGCCGATAGAACTACAACTCAAGTCAAAGAATTGAAAGATGAAAACAAAATAGATGAAATAGCACGTATGATTTCAGGAGCAAGTGTGACTGAGCTCACGAGAGAAAATGCAAAAGAAATGATTAAGCAAAATCACAATATTTAATTATGATTACCAAATTCAAACATAATGATTTTGGTTTTGATTAAATTTACAAATGATGTAAAATAGTTAAGTATTATTTTAAATTGAAGAAAACAAGATTGTAATTAGAAATATCAATAATGTTGGTACAACTATTTCCATTTCTTGTTTATTCTTTTTATCTAATGAAAAGCGTGAACATTAAATAAACCATTAGAGGACTAAAATACAGAATTTATATTTGTATTTTTAGTCTTCTATAAATTTAAGGAGTTAGACCATGTCAGAAAAACAATACGATTTAGTCGTGTTAGGTGGTGGTACGGCAGGATATGTAGCCGCCATCAGAGCTTCTCAATTAGGAAAAAAAGTAGCGATAGTAGAAAAATCACTCTTAGGTGGTACGTGTTTACATAAAGGATGTATACCTACTAAAGCACTTTTAAAATCGGCTGAAGTCAATCATACTATTAAAAACGCGCATACATTTGGAATTGATGTCAATCATTTTAAAATTAATTTCCCTAAAATTTTAGAACGTAAAGATGCTATTGTTAAGCAATTGCATGAAGGCGTCAATCAACTGATGAAACATCATCATATAGATATTTATAACGGTATTGGACGAATTATGGGAACATCTATATTTTCTCCTCAAAGCGGTACAATTTCTGTGGAATATGAAGACGGCGAATCAGATATACTCCCTAATAAAAATGTGCTTATAGCTACTGGGTCATCACCACAGTCTCTTCCGTTCATTAAATTTGACCATAAACAAATACTATCGAGTGATGATATCCTAAGGTTAAATACACTACCACAAAGATTAGCAATCATAGGTGGAGGTGTTATTGGTTTAGAATTTGCATCTCTGATGAATGATTTAGGTGCTGATGTAGTAGTAATCGAAGCGAATGACAGAGTTCTTCCTACCGAGAGCACACAAGTTGCGTCATTGCTAAAAGAAGAATTAACTAATCGAGGCGTTACATTCTACGAAAATATTCAATTGACCAAAGATCATTTTAACCAAACTGATAAGGGTGTAACTATTAATATTTCAGATGAGCCCGTCCAATTCGATAAAGTACTTGTTGCAATTGGTAGAAAGCCTAATACAAATGATATTGGTTTAAATAACACTCAAATTAAGACTTCTGATGCTGGTCATATTATAACAAATGGTTATCAGCAAACTGAAGATAAACATATATACGCAGCAGGAGATTGTATAGGGCAATTACAATTGGCACACGTCGGTTCAAAAGAAGCTATAGTTGCAGTTGAACATATGTTTGATTGTTCTCCTATACCTATCAATTATGACCTGATACCAAAATGTGTTTATACAAACCCAGAAATTGCTTCAATTGGTAAAAATTTAGAACAAGCAAAAAAAGCAGGCATCAAAGCAAAAAGTATCAAAGTTCCTTTTAAAGCTATAGGAAAGGCAATAATTGAGGATGTAACCCAATCAAAAGGATTTTGCGAGATGGTAGTTAACAAAGATGACGATGAAATCATAGGTCTTAATATGATAGGGCCACATGTTACAGAATTAATAAATGAAATTTCATTGTTACAATTTATGAATGGCTCATCTTTAGAACTTGGTTTAACAACACATGCACATCCTTCATTATCCGAGGTAGTCATGGAATTAGGTTTAAAAGCTAATGGTCAAGCAATTCATGTATAGTTGGAGGTAAAAAAATGATAGATTACAAGTCAGCAGGCCTTACAGAAGAAGACCTCAAAAAAATATATAAATGGATGGACTTAGGAAGAAAAACAGACGAAAGGCTATGGTTACTCAATCGTGCAGGTAAAATTCCATTTGTTGTCAGTGGTCAAGGGCAGGAAGCAACTCAAATTGGTATGGCATATGCAATGCAAAAAGGTGATATCTCATCACCTTATTATCGTGATTTAGCATTTGTCACTTATATGGGAATTTCTCCATTGGATACTATGTTATCAGCTTTTGGAAAACGTGATGACATTAACTCAGGAGGTAAACAAATGCCTTCTCATTTTAGTCACAAAGAAAAAGGCATTTTATCTCAAAGTTCTCCAGTAGCCACTCAAATACCACATTCTGTCGGTGCTGCATTAGCACTTAAAATGGATAACAAGCCAAATATTGCTACCGCAACAGTTGGAGAAGGCAGTTCAAATCAAGGTGACTTTCACGAAGGTATGAACTTTGCTGCAGTTCACAAATTACCTTTCGTCTGTGTAATAATTAACAATAAATATGCGATATCTGTACCAGATTCACTACAATATGCTGCTGAAAAGTTATCAGATCGTGCATTAGGTTACGGTATGCATGGAATACAGGTAGATGGAAATGACCCAATTGCAGTATACAAAGCGATGAAAGAAGCAAGAGAACGAGCGCTAGCAGGTGAAGGTCCAACATTGATAGAAGCTGTCACTTCACGTATGACACCACATTCATCTGATGATGATGATACATATCGTACAAAAGAAGAAAGAGACCTATTGAAACAAGAGGATTGTAATATAAAATTTAAAACGGCCTTACTCGATCAAGGCATCATAAACGAAAATTGGTTGAGTCAATTGGAAAAAGAGCATAAAGAACTCATTAATGAAGCTACTAAATCTGCTGAAGCAGCACCATATCCTTCAGAAGAAGAAGCTTTGACATATGTTTATGAAGAGGGAGGTCAACGAAATGACTAAATTATCATACTTAGAAGCTATACAAAATGCACAAGACTTAGCACTAAATCATTTTAGTAATGCATTTATACTTGGCGAAGATGTAGGAAAAAAGGGTGGCGTTTTCGGCACAACCAAAGGATTACAAAGTAAGTATGGTGATGAACGTGTAATTGATACACCTCTTGCGGAATCGAATATTATTGGTACTGCTATTGGTGCAGCAATGCTAGGTAAGAGACCTATTGCCGAAATACAATTTGCAGATTTCATTTTGCCTGCTACAAATCAAATTATAAGTGAAGCAGCTAAAATGAGATACCGTTCAAATAATGACTGGAATTGCCCACTGACTATCAGAGCACCTTTTGGTGGTGGAGTTCATGGTGGATTATATCATTCACAAAGTGTTGAAAGCATTTTTGCTTCAACTCCTGGATTAACTATTGTTATTCCTTCATCACCTTATGATGCTAAAGGTCTTCTATTGTCCTCTATAGAGTCTAACGATCCAGTCTTATACTTTGAACATAAAAAAGCATATCGTTTTCTAAAAGAGGAAGTTCCCGAAACATATTATACTGTACCTCTAGGTAAAGCAGATGTTAAAAGGCCAGGCGAGGACATCACTGTATTTTGTTACGGATTGATGGTGAATTACTGTTTACAAGCTGCAGATATTTTGGCAAATGACGGCATCGATGTTGAAGTAGTCGACTTAAGAACAGTTTATCCACTAGATAAAGCAACTATCATTGAACGCTCTCAACGTACTGGTAAAGTTCTTCTTGTTACTGAAGATAATCTAGAGGGAAGCATTATGTCTGAAGTATCTGCAATTATAGCTGAAAACTGTCTGTTCGATTTAGATGCGCCAATCATGCGATTAGCTGCACCGGATGTCCCATCTATGCCATTTTCACCAACATTAGAAAATGAAATTATGATGAACCCAGAAAAGATACAGGACAAAATGCGTGAACTCGCACAATTTTAAGGAGGGTGTCAATTGGATATAAAAATGCCTAAGCTTGGTGAAAGTGTGCATGAAGGTACGATTGAACAATGGTTAGTATCAGTAGGAGATCATGTAGATGAGTATGAACCATTATGTGAAGTTATTACAGATAAAGTAACAGCTGAAGTGCCTTCAACAATTTCTGGAACAATAACAGAATTAGTGGTTGAAGAAGGACAAACTGTCAATATTAACACGGTGATTTGTAAAATCGATTCGGAAAATGGTCAAAATCAAACAGAATCGGCAAATGAGTTTAAGGAAGAACAAAATCAGCATTCTCAATCAAATATAAACGTGTCACAATTCGAAAATAATCCTAAAACTCATGAAAGTGAGGTGCATACAGCCTCTAGTCGCGCAAATAACAATGGACGATTTTCACCAGTTGTCTTTAAATTAGCTTCTGAACATGATATTGATTTAACACAAGTCAAAGGAACTGGTTTTGAAGGTCGTGTTACTAAGAAAGATATTCAAAATATTATTAACAATCCAAACGATCAAGAAAAAGAGAAAGAATTTAAACAAACAGATAAAAAAGATCATTCAACGAACCATGGTGACTTTTTACATCAATCCTCAACTAAAAACGAACACTCACCATTATCAAATGAACGTGTCGTACCAGTTAAAGGTATTAGAAAAGCTATCGCACAAAATATGGTTACTAGTGTCAGCGAAATACCACACGGTTGGATGATGGTTGAAGCTGATGCAACGAATTTGGTTCAGACTAGAAACTATCATAAAGCTCAATTTAAACAGAATGAGGGTTACAATTTAACTTTCTTTGCGTTTTTTGTAAAAGCTGTTGCAGAGGCTTTAAAAGTAAATCCATTACTCAATAGTACATGGCAAGGAGATGAAATTGTTATCCACAAAGATATTAATATCTCTATTGCTGTTGCAGACGATGATAAGTTGTATGTGCCAGTCATTAAAAATGCAGATGAAAAATCAATTAAAGGTATCGCGCGTGAAATCAATGATTTAGCTACTAAAGCAAGATTAGGAAAATTAGCACAAAGTGATATGCAAAACGGTACATTTACGGTTAATAATACTGGTTCTTTTGGTTCTGTTTCTTCAATGGGAATCATTAATCATCCACAAGCTGCCATTTTACAAGTAGAATCAGTCGTTAAGAAACCTGTAGTTATAGATGATATGATTGCAATTAGAAATATGGTTAATTTGTGTATTTCAATCGATCATCGTATTCTCGATGGTGTTCAAACGGGAAAATTTATGAATCTTGTTAAGAAAAAAATAGAACAATATTCTATTGAAAACACTTCTATTTATTAATTACAAACAATGATTACCAATTAAACTTCATATTAAAGTTGAACGCTTTAAGGAGGATAATTTCTTCTTAAAGCGTTCTTCAGTATTCGTTTTAAATTTCAACTAGAATTTTTCAATCATCATAAATTAATCCTGTTGAACAATGTGTTGTTAATTAGTAGAATTAAATAAGTAAAATTAACTTATTATGGAAGGTGACAAATCATGGATTTAAACTTTGATTTATATATGAATGATGTTGTTGAACAAGCACGAAACGAAATTGAGCATGCTGGTTATCAACAATTAACTTCTGCTGAGGATGTTGATCAAGTTTTACAACAAAAGGGGACATCTTTAGTCATGGTAAATTCCGTATGCGGATGCGCAGGTGGGATTGCACGTCCTGCAGCGGCACATGCATTACATTATGATAAATTACCTCAACGATTAGTTACAGTATTTGCAGGACAAGATAAAGAGGCAACACAACAAGCTAGAGAATATTTTGAAGGATATGCACCCTCAAGTCCATCTTTTGCTTTGATTAAAGATGGTAAAATCACCGAGATGATTGAACGACATCAGATTGAAGGTCATGATGTAATGGACGTAATCAATCAGTTGCAAGCATTGTTTGATAAATATTGTGAAGAAAGATAAAAGGTTAGTTCCATGCTTAAGTTAAATCCCTATAAAATAGGATTTAGAACTGTCAAAACTGCTGTGGGAATGACTTTAGGAGTAATCATATGTAAACTTCTAAGCTTAGATAATTATGCATCCAGTGCTATTTTAGTTGTATTGTGCATAAAGCACACTAAGATGCATTCAGTACAAGCAATTTTATCTCGACTAGTTTCATGTTTACTCATATTATTTTTAGGTTCAGCAATTTTTAGTCTTTTAGGACAACATGCATTTGTTTTAGGTTTAATTGTTTTGTTGTTTATTCCTTTGACAGTTGTTCTAAATGTGCAAGAAGGTGTTATCACTAGTTGTGTCATATTATTACATGTCTTTAACGCCAAAGCTATTAATGGGCACCTTATTTTAAATGAAATAATGCTATTAATAGTGGGCTTAGGTATAGCATTTCTAATGAACTTAATGATGCCTAGTTTAGATAAGAAATTGAATCATTTTAAGCAGGATATAGAAAATCAAATAACTGAAATATTTAATATTTTTAGTCAAGCCTGCTCAATGCATAATGATCATTTAAATATTAAATTTGATTCATTACTTTTAAATATTAAAAAAGCAAAATCACTTGCTTTTAGAGATGTTAAAAATCACTTTGTACGAAACGAAAATTCATTTTATCATTATTTTGATATGAGAGAAGAACAAGTTGAATTATTAAAACGTATGACATCGTTATTAGAAAGAATAAATACAGATGATCCTATACTCGAAAAGATTTCACAATTAATGTATGAAATTGGAAGTAACGTAAATAGCAATGATTATACGGCTCTAAGACTACATTCACTTTATGAAATACGTTTATCTCTCGATGATTTACCATTACCGACTACTCATAAGACTTTAAATTCCCGAGCACATATTATTCAAATTCTAAATGAACTAGAAGAATACTTAAATATTAAATCTCAATTTGGTTCTTTAAAATTGCATAGTGAAATATAAAAAAGCCGTTACGTGACGAAATATTAATTAACGCCATGTAACGGTTTTTTATTAGTTCATTAATGGTGCTATGCTAGTTAATAGCAATGCTAGTACTACTGCAATTAACATAACAACAATAATGACACGTAACACTTTATTATTCAATTTCAATCCTCCGCATCATTAGGTCATATATAACCATTGAGTAATTGACACTATAAACTATAATTCATTCACTCGTAAAATATCAACTTTATAATAATAAAATTATATACTTTATCTTGTAGGTTGTAAAATGTCATAGAATTAAATCATTAGTGAGTAGTTAAATTAGTTTTGACAATTCATAATGTCAGTTAAAATATATTTATACAAGTAAAAAAGGGGTACCATATATGATTAATCAAAAACGTTTATTAGATTGTTTTCTAGAATTAGTGCAAATTGATTCGGAAACAGGGCACGAAGAAACAATTCAACCTTATCTTAAAGATACGTTTGAAAAAATGGGGCTCCATGTTATTGAAGATGAAGCTTCAAAAAATAATAGATTAGGTGCTAACAATCTTATTTGTACGTTAAAAAGTAATATAAGTCATCAGAATGTGCCGAAAATTTATTTTACAAGCCACATGGATACTGTCGTTCCAGGAAAAAACATCCAACCTGTAGTAAAAGAAGATGGATACGTTTATAGCGATGGAACTACGATACTCGGGGCGGACGATAAAGCCGGTCTTGCGGCAATAATTGAAGCGATTAAACAAATTAAGGAATCAAATTTGCCACACGGACAGATTCAAATAATTATTACCGTGGGAGAGGAATCTGGATTAGTAGGTGCTAAAGCAATAGATACTCGCCTTCTTGATGCAGATTTCGGCTATGCTGTAGATGCAAGTAAAGATGTTGGAACTACTGTTATCGGTGCTCCAACTCAAGTAAAGATTTATACAACTATAAAAGGGAAAACCGCCCATGCAAGCACACCTAAAAAAGGTATTAGCGCAATAAATATTGCATCAAAAGCAATCAGTCGAATGAAATTGGGACAAGTCGATGCATTAACAACAGCCAATATAGGTAAATTTCACGGAGGTTGTGCCACTAATATTATAGCTGATGAAGTCACTTTAGAGGCAGAAGCACGGTCACATGATGATCAAAGCATTAATAAACAAGTGAAACATATGAAAGAGACTTTCGAAACGACAGCAAATGAATTAGGCGGTCAAGCTGAAGTGTTAGTTGAAAAAAGTTATCCGGGATTTGAAGTTAGTGAAGCTGACAAAGTAACACAATATGCTATATCTAGTGCATTAGCCCTCGGTCTAAAAGGTGATACTTGTATTGCTGGTGGTGGTTCAGACGGCAACATCATGAATCAATATGGCATTCCTTCTGTGATTTTAGGAGTAGGATATGAAAACATACATACTACTTCGGAAAGAATAGCAATAAAGGATATGTATATGCTCACAAGACAAATAATAAAAATTATTGAGCTAGTAGCTGAATAAAACATGCATATCGTAATTGTTAATTAGCGATTTATGTTACAATATTATTGAAAATTTTTGAACAAGAGAGGTAAGTAATATGACACAACAAATTGGAGTAGTGGGTTTAGCAGTAATGGGGAAAAACCTAGCTTGGAATATTGAATCACGTGGTTATAGTGTTTCTGTTTATAACCGATCAAGACAAAAAACTGATGAAATGGTTAAAGAATCGCCTGGAAGAGAAATTTACCCAACATACTCATTAGAAGAATTTGTAGAATCTTTAGAGAAACCTCGTAAGATTTTATTAATGGTAAAAGCTGGACCTGCAACAGATGCCACTATAGATGGTTTATTACCTTTATTAGACGATGATGATATTTTAATTGATGGTGGTAATACTAATTACCAAGATACGATTCGTCGAAATAAAGCTTTAGCTGAAAGTAGTATTAACTTTATTGGTATGGGAGTTTCTGGTGGAGAAATCGGCGCACTCACGGGCCCTTCTTTAATGCCAGGTGGTCAAAAAGATGCTTATAACAAAGTCAGCGATATCTTGGACGCAATTGCTGCTAAGGCACAAGATGGTGCTTCATGTGTAACTTACATTGGCCCTAATGGTGCAGGACATTATGTTAAGATGGTACACAATGGTATCGAATATGCAGATATGCAATTAATTGCTGAAAGTTATGCAATGATGAAAGATTTATTAGTCATGTCACATAAAGAAATTTCTCAAACTTTTAAAGAATGGAATGCTGGAGAACTTGAAAGTTATTTAATAGAAATTACAGGTGATATTTTCAATAAATTAGATGATGACAATGAAGCACTTGTAGAAAAAATATTAGATACTGCAGGTCAAAAAGGCACAGGTAAATGGACTTCAATTAACGCACTAGAATTAGGTGTTCCTTTAACAATCATTACAGAATCTGTATTTGCGAGATTCATCTCATCAATTAAAGAAGAACGTGTTACTGCTTCTAAATCTTTAAAAGGACCTAAAGCACATTTTGAAGGCGATAAAAAAACATTCTTAGAAAAAATACGTAAGGCACTTTATATGAGTAAAATATGCTCATATGCACAAGGTTTCGCTCAAATGAGAAAAGCCAGTGAAGATAATGAGTGGAATTTGAAATTAGGCGAATTAGCAATGATTTGGCGTGAAGGTTGTATTATTCGTGCACAATTCCTACAAAAAATTAAAGATGCCTACGATAATAATGAAAACTTACAAAACTTATTATTAGACCCTTACTTCAAAAACATTGTTATGGAATATCAAGATGCACTACGTGAAGTAGTAGCTACTAGCGTGTACAATGGCGTGCCAACACCTGGTTTTTCAGCAAGTATAAATTATTATGATAGTTATCGCTCAGAGGATTTACCTGCAAACTTAATTCAAGCACAACGTGATTACTTTGGCGCACATACTTATGAACGTAAAGACCGTGAAGGTATTTTCCATACACAATGGGTAGAAGAATAATTTACGCTATAAAATCTCACTCTAAATTGGGTGAGATTTTATAAAAATTTTAATGTAAACGTTTTCTCTTAGTATAGTTTTTATCAAAATTAATGAGTCCTTTTATTTAAACTTATTAATTTTGTTTATATAAATTATTTAGTTTTTTAATAACATAGGAGGAGATATTATGAAAAGAAATTGGTGGAAAGAAGCAGTTGCATATCAAGTATATCCACGAAGTTTTAATGATAGTAATGGAGATGGAATAGGTGATCTACCTGGATTAATTGAAAAATTAGATTATCTAGAAAATTTAGGAATAGATGTCATTTGGTTAAGCCCAATGTATCCATCACCAAACGATGATAATGGATATGATATTAGTGACTACAAAGGCATTATGAGTGAATTTGGTACAATGAACGATTTTGATCAATTGTTATCAAGCATACATCAAAGAGGGATGAAATTAATATTAGACTTAGTGGTTAATCACACATCAGATGAACACCCTTGGTTTATTGAATCAAAATCTAGTAAAACAAATGCAAAAAGAGATTGGTATATTTGGGCAGATCCTAAACCTGATGGATCTGAACCTAATAACTGGGAAAGTATCTTTAATGGTTCAACTTGGGAGTTTGACGAATCGACTAAGCAATACTATTTCCATTTATTTAGCAAAAAGCAGCCAGATTTAAATTGGGAAAATCCAGATGTAAGACAAGCTGTGTTTGAAATGATGAATTGGTGGTTTGAAAAAGGTATTGACGGATTTAGAGTTGATGCCATTACTCATATTAAAAAGAATTTTGAAGCAGGAGATTTACCTGTACCTGATGGCAAAAAATTTGCTCCAGCATTTGATGTAGATATGAATCAGCCAGGAATACAAGAATGGCTCCAAGAAATGAAAGATAAATCGTTAAGTCGGTATGACATTATGACTGTAGGCGAGGCTAATGGTGTTACTCCTAATGATGCTGAAGAATGGGTAGGAGAAGAAAATGGGAAATTTAATATGATATTCCAGTTTGAACATCTTGGTTTATGGAGTACTGGCGATACGAAATTCGATGTTAAATCCTATAAACAAGTCTTAAATCGTTGGCAAAAGCAACTAGAAAATGTAGGTTGGAATGCTTTATTTATCGAAAACCATGATCAACCACGTCGTGTTTCAACCTGGGGTGATGATAAAAATTATTGGTATGAATCAGCAACTAGTCACGCTACTGCCTACTTTTTACAACAGGGCACACCTTTTATTTACCAAGGTCAAGAAATAGGTATGACTAATTATCCATTTGAAAGCATTGAAAGTTTCAACGATGTCGCAGTGAAAACTGAATATCAAATAGTCAAAAAAGAAGGTAGAGATGTCAATCAATTACTAGATAAATATAAAATGGAAAACCGAGACAATGCAAGGACTCCAATGCAATGGAATAATTCTATCAATGCTGGATTCACTACTGGTAAGCCATGGTTTCATGTAAACCCTAACTATACAGAAATTAATGTTAAACAACAACTAAATGATAAGTTTTCGATACTTTCTTATTATAAAGCGTTAATTCAACTAAAAAAATCTGATTTGATTTACACCTACGGTAAGTTTAATATGGTCGATGCTGAAAATAAGCAGGTTTTTGCATATACACGCACATTTAAAAACAATACTGTATTAATTGTAGCCAATCTCACAAATGAAGTATCAGAACTAAACCTACCTTTTGAATTAGATATTTCATCTGTAGATATAAAATTGCATAATTATCACTTAAATGATATAAATTTAGACCATATTAAACCTTATGAATCATTCGTCGTTGAAATATAATACCATGACGATAATTCAAAAATTAAAAATAAACACGCCAGTGATTTTAAATACGTCACTGGCGTGTTTCACTATACATTGGTGGTATTGGTAGTCCATAACTTAATTAATTTGAAAAACTCATTTATATTAAGTTTGTCCCAACTAAATTTAGGTGAACACAACTCGAAGAATTTCATTCTAAAATTCAACAAATCTATCGAGTTGAAATTCGAAACACGATTCATATAATACTGATAATCTCATAACTCTATGTCACATCTTAATTTTGATAACCTTCATCTAAATCATAGATTTCTTGTTTAATAGGCAACCATAATTGAATCTTAGTGAATGGGTCATTAAATGAAATATCAAGTGGATAAATCTCAACATATAAACTATTTCGCTCATAAGGTAAAGTAAGTTGCAAGCTAGACTCAATATAATACCAAGCCTCGTTTGTAGCATAATCAATTTCACCTTGTAAATTAAACAATGCATAATGGCGACCAGGTAAAAATCTGCTTTCAAGATGTGAAGGGTAACGTTCACTCGGAACACCAACAAATATTTCTAAACCTTGTTCCAGAGGACAGCTGACTACAAATAATTCATACGGGCTCGTATCATTATAACGTTTAAGTTCTTTAATATAACCATCTACTAATAGATCCTCTAAAAAGTCTGGAATATTAAATGGATTTGATAATTGCTCAGTAGGAATAAATCTTGAATAGCCAACTAAAGAAATATCATCAGTCTCTTGAAGTCTGTATGTATAGGGTGCATTTTCAGTCGTTGATAATTTTATATACAGTCGTTGCTGTATTTTTAGTTCATCTTTTTTTGTTGTAGCTTGAATAGGTGAGATACCATGAAAATCGCTAAAATCATTTGCGAAATCATTAGAATTCGCATAACGATATTTCTTAGCAACATCCATTAATCGACTAGCTCCATTAACTACATCGTTTGCTGCTATTGTCATTTTACGTGCACGCGCATATTCCTCTGGGGACTGACCAACTATCATCTTAAAAGATTGATCCAAATGATACGGAGAAAGACCAACGTAATCACTTAATTCTTGCAAATTAAAAGGCTCTAACAAACGATCCTCAATATATACAATTGCCTGTTGTATTTGCTTGATAACGTCCAAAACTTTCACTCCAATTAAATTCAATCATAATCTTTATTGTACATTATTTTTAAATATTATACATCTTAAAGCCAGATTAATTTTTTGCAAAATATAAAAAATGTGAATGATTAAGTCCTAAATCACTACAAGTTCTTTTAAACGTTGCGTAATTTAAGATATCATCATTCACACTAATCTATATTTATATAAAATCCATATTAGTGGATATCATCCCACCAATGATTTCCATCACGACTTAATAAAAGATCACTTTCAAGAGGTCCATTCGTACCCGCTTCATAGTTAGGGAAACATGGTTCAACCATTGTCCATTGATCTTGGATTGCATCTACAAATTTCCAAGTAGATTTTAATTCTTCCCAATGTGTAAAATTAGTCGCATCACCTTTAAGACAATCAAACAATAAGTTTTCATATGCATCAACTGTATTCATTTTATCTTGAGCACTCATTGCGTATGATAATTGCACTGGCTCAGTATCAATTCCTTGAATGTTCTTTTTAGCATTTAAATGCAATGAAATTCCTTCATTTGGTTGAATATTAATGACTAGCAAATTAGAATCTAGTAAATTGTCAGTTTCATAATATAAATTCATAGGTACTTCTTTAAATTCTACTACGACTTGTATCGTTTTTGATTTCATACGTTTACCCGTTCTAATGTAGAAAGGAACTCCAGCCCATCTAAAGTTATCAATTGTTAATTTACCCGATACAAATGTCGGTGTAACCGAATCCTTTGCTACGCGATCTTCTTCTCGATATGACTTAACCTGTTTACCATCTATATTGCCTTGATCATATTGACCACGCACGAAATTCTTTTTAACTTCTTCTGGTTTTAATTGTCTAAGAGATTTAAGTACTTTGACTTTTTCTGCACGTATATCTTCACTATTCAAACTTATCGGTGCTTCCATTGCAAGTAAAGCAACCATCTGTAGCATGTGATTTTGTACCATGTCTTTAAGTGCACCACTAGATTCATAGTAGCCACCACGATCTTCGACACCTAATACTTCTGATGATGTAACTTGAATATTTGAAATGTATTTATTATTCCATAAAGGTTCAAACATCGCGTTTGCGAATCGCAAAACTTCTATATTTTGCACCATATCTTTGCCAAGATAGTGATCTATCCGATAAATTTCTTCTTCTTTAAACGAACGTCTTATTTGATTATTTAATGATTCAGCAGATTTAAGATCACTGCCAAATGGTTTCTCTATAACTAAGCGTTTAAATCCTGTAGTTTGAGTAAGACCAGAAGATTTAAGGTAATCTGAGATCACTCCAAAAAATTGTGGTGCCATCGCTAAGTAAAACAGACGATTCCCACCTAAAGCAAATTCTGAATCTAGTCGCTCACTAAATTGAAGTAATGACTGATAACTTTCTTTATCACTCACGTCAGTTTTATGATAAAAAACATGCGTCATAAACTCATCAATTCTATCTGTATCTTTAACATAAGTTTGAATTGACGCTTTAACTTGGTCGCGAAATTGTTCGTTATTATAATCGCGACGTCCTATACCAATAATAGCAATATGTTCATCTAAATTGTCTTGTTGATATAAATGGAATATAGAAGGAAATAGCTTTCTATGACTCAAATCTCCTGTGGCACCGAATATTGTAATCAAACAGGGAATGTGTTTTTGTTTAGTACTCAAGATTAAAACCTCAATTCTTAAATAAATATAATAAAAGATGATATTCTTTATGATTAAACATAATTTTAGTTACGATACTTTTATTGCGTAGTATTAAAAGTAACTCAATCGCATAGTCAAATATGTTTATGGATTTCATTTGATATGAATACAATTTTAATTCATATCAAAGCATACTAGATTAATTTATTATATGATAATCACAACCTAAGGTCATTATATTTGCTTAAAGTTAAGTAAAATAAATTGAAAAATACATTATGACTTAAAAATCAACTTTAACAAATATGAGACACAAGTTTGCGCTTAATAAAATAATATCAAAAATGATTATTCGATAATAGTTTATAATTATATTTTATTTCTTGATATAGAAATTATTCTTACGTATGATAAAATGAGTTAAGAAGAGGAGGATGAAGCATGGAAGTTACATTTTTCGGTACAAGTGCTGGGTTACCGACGAAAGAGAGAAACACACAATCCATTGCTTTAAATCTAGAACCATATTCAAATTCGATATGGTTATTTGATGTGGGCGAGGGAACACAACATCAAATTTTAAGACACTCTATTAAGTTAGGGAAGATAGATCATATTTTTATAACACACATGCATGGTGATCATATTTTTGGTCTCCCTGGACTTTTAACAAGTCGTTCGTTTCAAGGTGGAGAAAATAAACCCCTTACTATTATAGGGCCTAAAGGTATTCAAAATTACATAGAAACATCTTTACAACTTTCTGAATCGCATTTGAATTATCCGATTACCTATATCGAAATCAATCAACAATTAGCGTATCACCACAATGGTTTTACTGTACAAGCTGAAATGCTTAACCATGGCATACCTTCATTCGGATATCGTATTGAAGCCCCAATCACGCCTGGTACAATCAATGTAGAGGCCTTGAGAGGTATTGGACTAGAGCCTGGTCCAAAATATCAGGAAGTCAAATTACAAGAAACGTTCGAATATAAAGGATTAATTTACAATTCGGATGATTTTAAAGGTAAAGCTAAACCTGGTCCAATTATCAGTATATTTGGTGATACAAAACCGTGTGAAAATGAATATGAATTAGCAAAGAACTCAGATTTAATGATTCATGAAGCAACTTACATTGAAGGAGATAAGAAACTTGCTAATAATTACCATCATAGTCATATAGACGATGTATTTAATCTAATTAAGCAAGCTAATGTAAATAAAAGTCTTATCACTCATATCAGTAACAGATATAACATTGATGAAGTTACATCAATATACAATGAGTTATCCCTTGATCAAACTTCTCCACATTTTTATTTCGTTAAAGATTTTGATACTTTCAAAATATAATAAAACGCTTTTCTCTCAGAATACTATCTTAGGAGAAAAGCGTTTTTATTTATTCATCTTCTTTATGTGATAATTCCATACTTCTATTCACAGCTGCACCTAAACAATCTTCAAACATCGATACAATATCATATTGAGATAGTGCATCAAGTCCAGCTTGTGTAGTACCACCTTTAGATGTAATATTTTTCCTTAATTGAGACATACTTAAGTCTGAACGCTCAATCATTTTACTTGTTCCAATAATTAAATTGCGTATAGATTCTTCGACTTGATTTCGTTCTAAACCTAATTCTGTACCTGCTTTTACATATTGTTCAAATACATGATATAAAAATGCAGGCCCACTTCCTGTAATTGCAGTAACTTGATGTAGATGTTCTTCGGAGACTTCTATAACTGATCCAAATGCATTGATTAATTCATCCACTTCATTTTTAGATTTAGGATCAAAATTATTTGAAAAACTTATTCCAGTAACCGAATGTCCAACTTGAGCATTTGTATTTGGCATAATACGAGCTAATGGATTATTGGTATTAAGCTGCTGACGAATATAATCAATAGATAAACCTGCCATTATAGAAATAAACCTATTATCATTAGTAATGTGTTCTCTAATACGATTAGCTAAATTTTCAAAATCATGGGGCTTTGTACCTAAAAATACATAATCGGCATCTTTGAGTAATGCTTCATCATCATAACTATAATTAACCCCTAATTTTTCTGCAAAGCTTTTTAATGCTTGTTCATTGGATTTATTAGTTAAATAAATATCATTTGCATTTAAATTGTTGGAATTAATAATTCCAGTAAAAATTGCCTGCGCCATATTACCAGCACCATAAAATACAAGTTTCATATTCAACTCAACTCCTTCAATTTTGAATTCTATTCATTGACTTAAAGTTATGCATATATAGTATCATATATCATAGATAAGTAATATTACACATAAATAAAATTGAATGCTATCACACTTATTAAGCTTGTTATTAAAATATACATAAAGGAGGAGCGACGTGATAGGCAAACACTTTATTATAACTGGAGCAACGAGTGGGTTAGGTTTTGCAATAACCAATGAATTACTTCAAAGAGGGGCCCATGTTACTATACTTGCAAGAAATATAGATAAGTTCAATCGAATCAAAGAAAACTATTTTAAACCTGAACATATCAATGTGATTAAATGTGATTTAATGCAACGAAAAGATATTGAATCATTACAAAAATTTTTAAATACACCTATAAATGGTTTCATCTACAGTTCAGGTGTTGGATATTTTAAGTCTATAAGTGAGCATTCAACTCGTGAAGTAGTAGAAACTTACGAGGTTAATCTTACAAATTTTAATTTGTTATACAAAGTGATTCAACCACAATTAGTAAAAGCAGCATATATCGTTGGTATATCTAGTCAAGCTGCTCTTGTTTCACAGGCTAATGCGGCACATTACGGTGCATCGAAAGCAGGGTTTAGCGCCGTTCTTAATGCATTGAGATTAGAACAACCGGAATTAAAAGTGCTCAATGTACAGCCCGGTCCAATAGATACACCATTCCAAAAAAACGCAGATCCTACTCTAAAGTATTTTAAAAATTATAGACACATGATGATACAACCTCAACAACTTGCCAAGCAAATAGTGGAAGGAATAATACTAAATAAAATTGAAATTAATCAACCATCATGGATGCAAATAATGCTTAAATTTTATCAATTATGTCCACGTACACTAGAAAAATTATGTCCAAATCTATTTAAAAATAAAGTTTAAACACAGGTCAATTTTAAGGTAATCAAAAGTATTGACTGAATGAACATTTTATAAATGATTTTTTCAAAAACTCATCTTTGGCTTTTGTCAACGTTATCAATATGATTTTTGTATTGCCTTAAAGTAAAGAGATCCTACAGACGTCATTTAACCGTTTCATCTGTTGGATCTCTTTATTTAAGTATAGTCATCTAGGTATTTAACAAGTTGGTTAATATCCTTTTATTTCAAATGTTGTGTATATTCAATATCTTTAACTCTATTACGTGCAGATTTGATTTGATCTAAACTGATTTCTTTATAATAATTGCGGACATTCTCTTCAAGTTGTTCAACGCTACTAGCTCCTACAATAATTGACCCCATAGCATCATGAGAAGTTAAATATTTAAATGATAACGCGGTTAAATTACTTTCCAATTCTTTAATAGAAGCAATCGTGCTACCTAATTCGTCTTGAGTGTAATCTAACACACCGTTTTTAAATTTTTCATCTATAACATCAACACTTTTTGAAGTTAATAAACCTTTAAATACAGGGCCACGTGCTAGAATTTTAACTTGCTTATCATGAACGTCATTAATAAGACTTTCAGGGCGATTATCTATTAAATTAAACTGGGACATAAGTGTTTCAATTTGACTATTTTTAAGATAATAGTCTATCACGTTAGGCCGTATAGATGAAATTCCATATGCACGAATATATCCTTCTTGCTTTAATTCATCAAATGCACTAATAGTTTCGTCTAGAGGATCATCTATTGTTCCGCCATGTAATTGATATAAGTCTAAATGGTTTAATCCTAATCGTTTCAATGATCCCTTAACACTTTCTTTAATATGTTTTTTCGAAGGATCCCACGTCATATGTCCATCGTCAGTTAATCGATTTCCAACTTTAGTTCCGATAACGATGTCATCACGATTTTGATATTTTTTTAAGGCTTTACCAACAATTTCTTCATTAACTCCTTGATCGTAAATATCTGCAGTATCAAAATACGTAATACCATTATCAATTGCACTTTCAATAATTGGTTGCGCTTTTTTATAATCTGTGCCTAAACTCATGCAACCTAACCCAAGTTCAGAAATTTCGATGCCACTTTTTAGAATATTTTTTTGCATGTCCAGTCTCCTTTCGATACACTTTAACTGACGAATTCAGTTTATCAATTTATAAAACCAATTAAAAGGAACGTGTTTAAATATGAGATTAAACGAAAAAACAATCGATAGAACAGTTATATATAATGGTAGTATTATTGATTTAGAAGTACATGATGTTGAATTACCCGATGGTAGCACATCTAAACGTGAACTTGTATTTCATCATGGTGCGGTGGCAGTGTGTGCAATAACTCCTGAAAATGAAGTTTTATTAGTTAAACAATTTCGTAAGCCTGCAGATCAACCACTTTTGGAAATTCCCGCAGGCAAATTAGAAAAGGGTGAAGATCGTAAAGAAGCGGCTATTAGAGAACTACAAGAAGAAACAGGATATATTGCTTCAGATTTGCAATTTGTCACTAATATGTATGGGTCTCCTGGATTTTCAAGTGAAAAACTTTCTATATACTTCACAGACCAATTAACGGTTGGAGAAACCAATTTAGATGATGATGAATTTGTGGAGCTTCACAAAGTACCTTTAAGTCAAATCGATTCATTGTTAAAAGATAATAAAATTGAGGATGCCAAAACAATCATTGCATTGCAACATCTATTATTAAATTATAATCATTCTAAATAACAAGCAAATCTCCTTGCTTTTTACCGACAATATTGGTATTTTATTAAATGAATCATGGATTAAATTAAAATGATTATAATTCTTAGTAGAGGAGTGAGGCTTCCGTGGAAGAACGATTAAATCGCGTGAAGCAACAATTACAACAATCTTCATATAAATTGACTCCACAAAGAGAGGCAACTGTTAGAGTATTAATTGAAAATGAAAAAGATCATCTTAGCGCAGAAGATGTGTACTTAAAAGTCAAAGATAAGGCTCCAGAAATAGGATTAGCTACCGTTTATAGAACTTTAGAATTGCTAGCTGAAATAAAAGTGCTAGATAAAATAAATTTTGGTGATGGTGTAGCTCGTTTTGATTTAAGAAAAGAAGGAGCCAAGCATTTCCATCATCATCTTGTTTGTATGGAATGTGGTAAAGTTGAAGAAATTGAAGAAGATTTATTACCTGAGGTTGAAAATCGTGTTGAAAATGAGTTTAATTTCAAGATTTTAGATCACCGTTTAACGTTTCACGGTGTATGTTCTGAATGCCAAGCCAAAAATAAGCAATAACTTATCCAATAGACAAGTTACCGCTTCAATAGGGGTGCCAACATGAATACTATCATTGAAGAATATTTAAATTTCATTCAAATTGAAAAAGGATTAAGTAACAATACTATAGGAGCGTATCGAAGAGATTTAAAAAAATATAAAGATTATCTTGAAGATAACAAGATTTCACATATCGATTTTATTGATAGACAAATTATCCAAGAGTGTCTTGGACACCTTATAGATATGGGGCAATCTTCAAAATCTCTCGCAAGGTTTATTTCTACAATAAGAAGCTTTCATCAGTTTGCATTACGCGAAAAATATGCTGCTAAAGACCCAACTGTTTTAATTGAAACACCCAAATATGAAAAGAAATTACCAGATGTGCTTGAAATAGACGAAGTAATAGCATTACTGGAAACGCCTGATTTAACTAAGAATAATGGATATCGTGATCGTACGATGTTGGAGCTTTTATACGCCACAGGTATGCGTGTAACTGAAATTATTCAATTAGATGTTGAAGACGTAAACTTAATGATGGGATTTGTAAGAGTTTTCGGGAAAGGGAATAAGGAAAGAATCGTTCCCTTAGGAGATACCGTCATCGAATATTTAACTACATATATTGAAACCGTAAGACCTCAATTACTCAAACAAACCACAACTCAAGCGCTATTTCTTAACATGCATGGAAAGTCTTTATCAAGACAAGGCATTTGGAAAATCATTAAACAATATGGTTTGAAAGCTAATATCAATAAAACGCTTACACCACATACATTACGGCATTCATTTGCAACACATCTCTTAGAAAATGGTGCTGATTTAAGAGCCGTACAAGAAATGTTAGGTCACTCTGATATTTCTACAACTCAACTTTATACACATGTATCTAAATCACAAATTAGAAAAATGTATACGCAGTTTCATCCAAGAGCTTAGTAATATAGGAATATGTAACCAGTAAATTTATGTTTAATAGCCAACCATAAATTTACTGGTCTTTTTTATTGCTTTTGTTTCGATACTGTCTATGGAATAGAGCACGTTCTCTATTTTTTATCACTTCAGTTCTGTCACGTTTAATATGATGATCAACAATATAAGGTTCCTTAATTATTTGAGAGGTAAACAAATAATCCGGATATTTACGTTTAATAAGTGTCTGAAACTCTGGTTCAATAGGTAATTGTAACGGAGTAAATTGTTTTTGTAATTTTACTGCTTCAATCATTTTCACAATAAGTTGTTTAAATTCATTGATATTAAGGTGTAATTGAGTGTCATCTTTAGCGTGGTTAATAGTTAATAAAGCTTTTTCAAAAGATTTTAATGCGCCTTTTAAATTCCCACGACGATAGTGATAATTAGCTGTTGCAAACAAAATGAGACTTACTACTGCATCATGTTTTGAAAAAGTATTTTGTGATTTCCAAGCATCTTCTAAAATATCATGACATAGGAAGTAATGTTGATGCTTATGAAATTGATAATAATAATCCATTAATGATTGATCCATTAGATTTCACCCATAATTTAAAAGTTGTATGTATTCATGCTATAATAATTTAGTGAAATATGCATTAACGATGCAATTTGATATAGAGGTAGATGTAATGTATGAAGTAAAACTCGATGCATTTAATGGTCCATTAGACTTATTATTGCATCTAATTCAAAAATATGAAATTGATATTTATGATATCCCTATGAAAGCCTTAACTGAACAGTACATGCAATATGTTCATGCGATGAATCAGCTAGAAATTAATGTTGCTAGTGAATATTTAGTTATGGCATCAGAATTACTAATGATTAAAAGTAAATTACTATTGCCTCAAACGAGCATCGAAGAAGATATAGAAGAGGATCCTCGTGAGGATTTAGTAGGAAGACTTATTGAGTATCAAAACTATAAAGAATATACTGAAATATTAAATACTATGAAAGAAGAACGCGATCTTTATTTTACTAAACATCCGACGGACCTTACTCATTTAGAGACAAATGAATCGTGGGATCCTAATCAAACGATTGATTTAACTGAATTGATTGTAGCTTATCAAAGAGTAAAAAATCGAGTTGAACTTAACACTCCTAAATCTGTAGAAATTAAAAAAGAAACCTTTACGATTCAACAAGCTACAGCACAGGTTACCGAACGATTAAAACAACATGAATCGTTTAACTTTTTCAGTTTATTTACATTTCATGAACCGGTCGAACAAGTTGTTACTCATTTTTTGGCAATTTTAGAAATGTCAAAATCAGGAATAGTTAATATCAAACAAACTAAACAATTTGATGACATTGACATAATTAGAGGAGTGAACTATAGCATTGGATAATATTGCAATACTTGAGGCATTACTATATACTTCTGGCGATGAAGGATTAGAACAAAAACAAATTATTGACATATTAGACATCAACCTCAATCAATTAGAAGATTTAGTTAGTAAATATCATTCACATGGCTTAACAATTCAAAGATACGGCTCAACTTATGTACTTACAACAAAAAAAGAAACTTCTACATACATAGAACAATTAGTCAAAGAAAAGTCTAAAATGAAATTATCCCAAGCAGCAATGGAAACACTCTCTATTATTGCATATAATCAACCGCTGACTCGTGGAGATATAGAAATGATTAGAGGAATTAATTCGGATGGAGCTGTAAAGACTTTAATCGCTAGGGGATTAGTAGAAGCCAAAGATGTTGATCATTCTAGAAGCCATCATTTAATAACCACAGATTTATTTCTAAATGTATTTGGAATCGAAAACTTAGATGCATTACCTACTACAGAAGAAGATGAAGCAGAAATGGATGAATTCTTTAGTAATTTAGTTAACCAAAAAGGAGAGTCAAATGAGTAAAGAACAAGAGAGATTACAAAAAAGAATCGCTAATAGCGGATATACATCTCGTCGAAAAGCAGAAGTACTTATCACTGAAGGACGAGTTAAAGTCAATGGACAAACTGTAACAGAATTAGGTTCCAAAGTGATGCCATCAGATTTAGTTGAAGTTGATGGTATTAAAATCGAACAAGAAGACAAAATTTATATTTTATTTTATAAACCAACTCAAGTCATTACAAGTGTCTCTGATGATCGTGGACGTAGGGTGGTTACGGATTACTTTGATGATCTAGAATCACGTATTTATCCGGTTGGACGATTAGATTATGACACATCTGGAGTTTTATTATTAACTAATGATGGAGAATTTACTAATTTGATGACACATCCTCGATATCACATTAAAAAGAAATACGTTGCTAAATTAAAAGGTTATTTAATGAGAGAGGAAATTAAGCAACTTGAAAAAGGAATAGAATTAGAAGATGGTTACACACAACCAGCACAAGTTAAAATAAAAAAGCAAGATAAAGAAAAAAATACGACTTTAGTTGAAATTACAATTAGTGAAGGGCGAAATAGACAAGTTAGACGTATGTTTGAGTATTTCGGTCATCAAGTTAATAAGTTAACAAGAATTCAATTTGGCCCTATAGATTTAAAAGGTTTGAACGCCGGTGAAGGAAGAGTTCTTACACCACATGAAGTAAAAATATTAAGACATTTGGCAGAAAACGGTAAATAAACACCAAAAAGATGTAATTACCATTAAGATTGATATTTTTTTCACAAGGTTAACCTTTGAGTCACTCAATAACGTTAACCTATGATATAATGACAAATGTATTTAACAGCAAGTGTAGGAGGTAGTAGAAAGTATGACTAACGAAATTTTAATCGTTGATGATGAAGATAGAATTAGAAGATTACTTAAATTATATTTAGAAAGAGAATCTTTTGAAATTCATGAAGCAAGAGATGGTAAAGAAGCCTACGAGCTTGCTCTTGAAAACAACTATGCGTGCATCCTCTTAGATTTAATGCTTCCTGAAATGGATGGAATTGAAGTTGCCTCTAAACTTAGAGAACATAAAGATACACCTATCATCATGCTTACTGCAAAAGGTGAAGAAACAAATCGTGTTGAAGGATTTGAATCGGGAGCAGATGATTATATTGTTAAGCCTTTCTCACCTAGAGAAGTAGTATTGAGAGTAAAGGCGTTATTAAGACGTACACAAACTGCAAACACTGAGCAAAGCGAACCGCATGCACGCGATATTATTGAATTTAGTCATCTAGTGATTGATAATGACGCTCATCGAGTCCTTGCGGATGATCAACAAGTGAATCTAACACCTAAAGAGTATGAATTACTCATCTATTTAGCTAAAACTCCAAATAAAGTATTTGATCGAGAACAGTTACTTAAAGAGGTTTGGCATTACGAATTTTATGGGGACTTGCGTACAGTAGACACTCACGTCAAAAGACTTAGAGAAAAGTTAAATCGAGTATCAAGTGATGCTGCACAAATGATACAAACTGTGTGGGGTGTCGGTTATAAATTTGAGGTAAAACCTAGTGATGAACCGACTAAATAGTGTTGTTATAAAACTGTGGTTAACTATTATTTTAATAGTAGCGACAGTTTTAATTTTATTAAGTGTTTCATTAATCACTTTTATACAATATTACTTTACGCAAGAAACAGAAAATGCAATTAAAGAAGATGCCAAAAGAATTAGTTCACTTGTTGAGAAGTCTCATAACAAAACATTAGCTATCCAAAATAGCCAAACACTCATTGATGGTGATGGACCGGGTGGCCTCATTATTATGAAAGACATGAGCGAGAAACCAGACTCATCGTATAAAGACACTAAAAAACAAATGTTTAATGAAATAAAAAAGAGTACTAAATTTAAAAAAGTGTTTAAAGAAGGTGAGTATGAAACTCAAAATATTACAATAAAAAATAAAGGTAATTCTCAATCTTATCTTTTGCTAGGATACCCAATGAAAGCTCAAAAAGGTGCTCAAAGTCATTATAGTGGTGTTTTTATATATAAAGATTTGAAATCTATCGAAGATACAAATAATGCTATTACAATTATTATATTAATAACTGCTATTATATTTACTATAGCAAGCACAATATTTGCATTCTTTTTATCTAATAGAATAACGAAACCCTTACGTCAATTAAAAACACAAGCACAAAAAGTTTCTGAAGGGGATTATAGTCAAATTTCAACTGTCGCTACTAAAGATGAAATAGGTGATTTATCACGTGCATTTAACAACATGAACGTAGAAATTCAAGAACATATCAAAGCAATTTCTTCATCTAAGAATATAAGAGATACATTATTAAACTCTATGGTAGAAGGCGTTCTAGGCATTAATAATCAACGTGAAATCATATTGTCAAACAAGATGGCTGATGATATTATGCGTCACATTGATGATTTTTCAAAAGAATCTATTGAACAGCAAATTGAAGCAACATTTGAATCACAACAGAATGAGTATTTAGAATTAGAAATTAATACAAGGTACTATGTATTTATCTCCAGTTATATAGATAGAATTCAAACAAATGGTAGAAGTGGTATTGTCATGGTCATCCGTGATATGACAAATGAACATAATCTTGATCAAATGAAAAAAGATTTTATAGCAAATGTATCACATGAATTACGTACGCCAATCTCTTTATTACAGGGTTACACTGAGTCCATAGTAGACGGTATAGTTACCGAACCAGATGAAATACGTGACTCATTAGCAATCGTTTTAGATGAATCTAAGCGACTTAATCGTTTAGTCAATGAATTACTAAATGTAGCTCGTATGGATGCTGAAGGATTATCAGTTGAGAAGGAATTACAACCTATTCAACACCTTCTTGATAAAATGGAGTCTAAATATCGCATGCAAAGTGAAGAATTAGGTTTAACAATGACGTTTGATTCTAATAATGACGAACAATTATGGAACTATGATATGGATAGAATGGACCAAGTGTTAACTAATTTAATTGATAACGCAACAAGATATACACAAGCTGGTGATTCTATAAAGATTTCTATTGATGAAGATTCAGATTTCAATATTTTAACAATAACTGATACAGGCACTGGTATAGCACCGGAACATCTGAAACAAGTATTTGACCGTTTTTATAAAGTGGACGCTGCTCGAAAAAGAGGTAAGCAAGGCACCGGATTAGGACTTTTCATTTGTAAAATGATTATTGAAGAACACGGGGGACGTATTGATGTTGAGAGCGAATTAGGCAAAGGTACTTCATTTATTATTAGACTACCTAAATCAAAACAAATTAGTTAGAAACTGAAAAGTATCATAAATTGTCAGTTTCAATGATTCTTTTGAAAACAGAGAAATTATAACGCAATACATCAAAAATAATATATGAAAAACGCCTGCGACTCAGAGTGATGTCTCAGGCGTTTTTTTGTATATAATCAGTAGATAACTAAATTGAACATAAATTTAATTATCATTTTATTTGAATAACTTCTACAAGTTTAAAGACATAATTTCAGAATCAATAAAGCCTATTTATTTATTTGTAAATATTTTATGTGTTAAAACTTAAATTCATGTTATATATTGATTTCATATTTTGTTATTAATGTCAAAACATTATATTAACCGTAAGCAGAAATATTGAGTTTTTAAAACTAATCATGTAATATAAATTTAAAATAAAATTGATATATTCATCTTCGGGGTAGGGTGTAATTCCCAACCGGCAGTAATCTAAGCCTGCGACGACAACGTATTAATTTTTGCTTTGTCTTGATTCAGTGAGAGTCTGAAGCCGACAGTATAGTCTGGATGGGAGAAGATGGAGGTTTTTTGTTGTTCAAATTTCCTCCTTTTCTAAGTAAGATGAATGGAAGGAGAAAATTATATATGCAACAAAACAAACGTTTGATTACAATTAGTATGTTAAGTGCGGTAGCGTTTGTGTTAACTTTCATCAAGTTTCCATTGCCATTTATACCACCGTATCTAACTCTCGATTTTAGTGATGTACCGACGTTATTAGCAACATTCCTCTTAAGTCCTATTGCTGGGATTATCGTTGCACTCATCAAAAATATTTTAAATTTTCTATTCAATATAGGGGATCCTGTTGGACCAGTAGCTAACTTTTTAGCAGGCGTCAGCTTTTTGCTATCATCATACTATGTTTATAGAAAAAGAAAAAATAATCGTTCTTTAATTTATGGATTAATTACAGGTACAATCGTTATGACTATTGTTTTGAGCATCTTAAATTATTTTGTGTTACTTCCATTATATGGAATGATATTTAATTTAGGTGATGTGCTTAATAACGTAAAAATTGTTATTGTGTCTGGAGTCATACCTTTTAATTTAATTAAAGGCATAATCATTTCCATTATATTTGTGCTGTTATTTAGAAGATTAAGACATATCATCAAATAAAAAACATTTAAAACCTTTTTTATTTATCTATTATAAAGACAATGTTCATATTCAAAATTGGACATTGTCTTTATCTTTATACTATTACTGAAGATATAAAGAAAGTGTAACTCATAAAAAATTTAACAATAGTGAGCGTAACGTTTTAAGGTATTATGTTTTTAAATTTCTTATCAAATAGAACACTGGTTTTAAAGAGCCATATAAAATGTCATCATTAGTTCCTAATAAACAACCCCAAATGAATCATATTAAACAATTCATTTGGGGATCAATTCATCTAATAGCTGATTATTTTATTGTTTATGGCTAGTTACCTTAAAAATTAATTCTCATACAAATTGTATACTATAAATAGTAATAAATCATTTAGATTAATTTTTATGTATTCTAAGAATCATATATTATTCAAATTTCAGTGCGTCACCATCAAATGGTTCGTCTTCAATTTTGATTGAGTCAGTAGGACAACCTTCTAGCGCATCTTCCATATCTTCATATAACTCTTCAGGCACTTCAGCAGTACCTTGGTTATCGTCAAGGATTACGTATGCAATACCTTCATCATCGTAATCATATATATCTGGAGCAGCTGCACCGCAAGCACCGCATGCTATACATGTATCCATATCAACGATTGTATATTTTGCCATATTTATTCGCCTCCTTTGATAAAAATGCTACACTAGTATTATAAATACAATTGTAGACATCGATAGATTACATTTCAATTTATTCGTTTTATAGAGTGAGGGTTTAATTTGTACAATATACTATCATACGCTATGAGTCATGCATTTAACTACAAAACCAATAAAAGTATCTATAATATTTTAACAGGCAAGAAGTCACACCAAACGTTTTTCGATGCGTCAAGCCAACAACTTTTGTCATTATATCATAGTTTACCTAACTTAAAGTATTCAACTTTTGAGCAATTTATACTCCAAAAGGATGATTTTAAAAAATCAATTCAAGTAAAAATACATCCACAATACACTTATGATAGTCTCACTCAAACCTTTAGTTGCATACAATTACTTATCCAAACGTTATCTCATACACGCAAGGAGTCAAATACATTTATTCCAATCGTTCAAAATACCTATATCCAACAAAGGGTTAAACAACTTTATCATCAGGTCATTGAATCAAATCAAGTATCAAATACTATAGACGAAATATATTTATTATTTGAGAATTTAAATAATAAATATAACCATACATTTCTTCATTATTATTTACAAGGATATGAGGAATCCATGTATACTAGACAACAAATAAGTTTAATTGAGAGTATACCACAATCAGAATTATTTGAACGAGAAATGAATGAACTGATTGACATATTGAATCAATTAAAAGATTCAACGAAATATCCAATACTTTCTCAAGCTATCATTCTTTCACCATTACTAACAAATACATACTTAAGCTATCAAAAGTTAAAATCTGGTCTCAATTTAAAAGAAATTGCTCAATTACAAAATGTAAAACTTAACACAATTGAAGATCATATTCTAGAAATGTATATTAAAGGTTATTTGATAGACTATACATTATTTATAAATAAAAAAGATATTCTCGAATTTATAAACTACTATCAAAAACATCGCGGTGAACGATTAAAATTTTATAAAGAACATTTTACTGATTGGACTTACTTTCAAATTAAGTTAGTTATAGTAGGAATAGAAAGAGGTGATTTAATTGCTGAAAGATAATTTAAAGGAATGGTTTGGTTTTGATGAATTTAAAGAGGGGCAAGAAGAAATTATTGATAGTGTCCTTCATGGAAGGCATACACTTGGAATTTTACCAACTGGTAGCGGTAAAAGCTTATGTTATCAACTCCCTACATATATATTAGAAAAACCGACATTAATTATATCACCACTCATTTCGCTTATGGATGATCAAGTTATGCAAATGAAGTTAAAAGGTGAAACACATGTTGCATGTGTACATTCCGGCATGGACGAAGTAGAAAAAAGAGACAATATTAAACGACTAAGTAAAAGTCGATTTATTTATTTAAGTCCAGAATATATACTGCAACCTCATAATTTTAAGTACATCGCTCATATCAACTTTGGATTAATAGTATTAGATGAAGCGCACTGTTTATCAGAGTGGGGGTATGATTTTAGACCTCACTATGCTTTAGTTGGTAAAATTATTCATCATTTTAATTCAGCAACAGTGTTAGCACTAACAGCTACAGCACCACCTCAATTAGAAACTGATTTATCTCACATTTTATCACTCAAATTAAATGTAGTTCAAAAAAGTATGAATCGAGAAAATATTAGCTTACAACACTATAATTTTAATGATGATGAGGGGAAGATTGAATGGCTGTTACCATTTTTATCTAATTCTGGGCCTACAATTATATATGTTTCTTCTAAAAAAAGATGTTTAGAACTAGCTCAAATGATTTATGACTCAGGATATCTAACAGGTATATATCATGGAGATTTAAGTTATCAGGAACGCCAAACAGTTCAACAACAGTTTTTTAATAATGACATCCCCGTTATAGTAGCAACAAGTGCTTTTGGAATGGGAATAAATAAAAAAGATATTCGTACAGTCATACATTTTCATTTATCATCTTCACCATCTAACTATTTACAAGAAATTGGTCGTGCTGGTAGGGATGGTAAACAAAGTCAAGCCATTAGTTTATTTCAACCTGATGATAGTTTTATTCTAGAAACACTACTATTCACTGATATTATCACAGATGACGATATTACAATGTTTGAGACGGGAAACCACTTACCAGATGAAAAGGAAAAAATTTTAAGTACTTTAAATATACAATTCACATTTAGCCAACTTAAAGATATATTTCATCAATCATATCAACGTAAGCGACTAGGTTATATGAGAATGATGGGCTATACTAATTTAGATCAATGTCGACGTAAATACTTACTAGAATTTTTTGGCGAACATCCTCAAAGTCCAAAACAATGTTGTGATCAAGATTCAAGATTAGAGCCTATTCAGATATTGAATCGTAAAAAGGTGAAAAGAAAACTAAGTTTTAATGAAAAATTATATAATTTGTTCGAAACCTAGCTATCACTTTACTTACTGAAATTTAACAAGCTATAATCAATATGTAGACCCAATTAAGCAGTGTTAAATACTTTTAATTATTTTACATATTTAATTTCAACTTGGGTATAGAGTTATAACGTGATTGAATTAATTAAAATGGAAGGGATGATAGTTGTGTCTAATAATAATTTTAAAGATGATTTCGAAAAGAATCGTCAATCTATTAATCCAGACGAACATCAAACAGAATTAAAAGAAGATGATAAAACAAATGAAAATAAAAAAGAAGCTGACTCTCAAAACAGTTTATCTAATAACTCAAATCAACAATTTCCTCCGAGAAATGCCCAACGACGAAAAAGACGCAGAGAGACAGCAACTAATCAAAGCAAACAACAAGACGACAAACATCAAAAAAATAGTGACGCTAAAACTACAGAAGGTTCATTAGATGACCGTTATGACGAAGCACAGTTACAGCAACAACATGATAAATCGCAACAACAAAATAAAACTGAAAAACAATCACAAGATAATAGAATGAAAGATGGAAAAGATGCAGCTATTGTAAATGGAACATCTGAGTCACCAGAACATAAATCAAAATCAACACAAAATAGACCCGGCCCTAAAGCTCAACAACAAAAGCGTAAATCAGAAAGTACGCAATCAAAACCGTCAACAAACAAAGATAAAAAAGCAGCTACAGGTGCTGGAATAGCTGGTGCAGCTGGTGTTGCTGGTGCAGCAGAAACATCCAAACGTCATCATAATAAAAAAGATAAACAAGATTCTAAACACTCAAACCATGAGAATGACGAAAAATCTGTTAAAAATGATGACCAAAAGCAATCTAAAAAAGGCAAAAAAGCAGCAGTCGGTGCTGGCGCAGCTGCAGGAGTTGGTGCGGCTGGTGTTGCGCATCATAATAATCAAAATAAACATCATAATGAGGAAAAAAATTCTAATCAAAACAATCAGTACAATGACCAATCAGAAGGTAAGAAAAAAGGTGGTTTCATGAAAATCTTGTTACCACTTATAGCAGCCATTCTTATTCTAGGTGCAATAGCAATATTCGGTGGTATGGCTCTAAATAATCACAACGATAGTAAAAGTGATGACCAAAAAATAGCGAATCAAAGTAAGAAAGACTCAGATAAAAAAGATGGTGCGCAATCCGAAGATAACAAAGACAAAAAATCTGATAGTAACAAAGACAAAAAATCTGATTCTGATAAGAACGCAGATGATGACTCTGATAATAGTTCCTCAAATCCTAACGCTACTTCAACTAATAATAACGATAATGTAGCCAATAATAACTCAAATTATACAAACCAAAATCAACAAGATAATGCAAACCAAAATAGCAATAATCAACAGGCAACTCAAGGTCAACAATCACATACAGTATACGGTCAAGAAAACTTATATCGTATCGCCATACAATATTATGGAGAAGGAACTCAAGCTAACGTAGATAAAATTAAACGTGCGAATGGATTAAGCAGTAATAATATTCATAATGGTCAAACATTAGTTATTCCTCAATAACATTATTAATAGTCTCAGTATTGGTGATAAACACCAATATTGGGGCTATATTTTTATTTAATTCAAAATTCAGGTCTTAGCTAAAATAGAAAATAACTGATATAATAATTTGGTGATTAAAGGAGGATAAGTATGCAAACTATTGAAAGCATCATTATAGGTGGCGGTCCATGCGGATTAAGCGCGGCAATTGAACAAAAGAAAAAAGGTATTGAAACATTAGTAATTGAAAAAGGTAATGTTGTTGAATCAATCTATAATTATCCAACACATCAGACTTTTTTCTCATCAAGTGATAAATTAAGTATCGGCGATATTCCTTTTATTGTTGAAGATAGTAAGCCAAGACGTAATCAAGCGCTTGTATATTATAGGGAAGTCGTTAAACATCATCAACTTAACATACATCCATTCGAAGAAGTTTTAACAGTTAAAAAAATAAACAATAAATTTGCAATTACAACTACAAAAGGTGTATATGAATGTAAATATTTAACTGTTGCTACGGGTTATTATGGTCAACATAACACTTTAGAAGCGGAAGGGGCAGAATTACCAAAAGTATTCCATTACTTTAAAGAAGCACATCCGTATTTTAATCAAAATGTTGTTATTATTGGAGGCAAAAACTCTGCTGTTGATGCTGCCTTAGAATTAGAAAAAGCTGGTGCTAATGTAACTGTTTTATATCGTGGCGAACAGTACCCTAAAGCAATTAAACCATGGATATTACCCAATTTCGAATCATTAGTCAATCACGAAAAAATTACGATGGAATTTAATGCGACAGTAACCAAAATTACCGATCATTCAGTGACTTATGAAAAAGATGGTCAACTTATAGAAATTGATAATGACTACGTTTTTGCTATGATTGGTTATCATCCAGATTACGATTTCTTAAAAACAATAGGTATTGATATCCATACCAATGAATATGGAACTGCTCCTGTTTATAATCGAGAAACATTCGAAACAAACGTCGAAAATTGTTATATAGCTGGTGTTATTGCTGCGGGTAATGATGCAAATACTATTTTTATCGAAAATGGTAAATATCATGGTGGTGTCATTACACAAAGCATTTTGACAAAAAAACAAACACCTCTTGAAACATAGAGCTTACAAAAAGCTTGGGATACTAAACAATGTCCCAAGCTTTCTTAATGTATAGTCAATCAATGACTCAATTAAAATGCACATATTAATAATAGGTAATCCTTAATTATAGTATAATTGCACTAAAGAAGTTTCATAGACAATGCATACAACTAATAGAAATCGGAGTGTGACAATGAACTTGATACGAATTTTGTCCCACTCTTTTTAATTACTCTTCGAAATATCGCTCTAATTGATTTTGAGTCATGTCTTGACTCAAACCAACTAGTAATTTTAGCCTTGCCTTTGGTCCATTTAAACCGTTCGAAAAAATAACACCATTATTTTTCAAATCTGCGCCACCACCTTCATAAGCATATACAGGACTAACAATACCATTGAATGATCTAGATACGAGAACTAGAGGAATGTTTTTCTTTAGACATTGCTGTAGTCCATTAAGACAACTTTTTGGAAGGTTACCTTGTCCTAGTGCTTCGATGACTATACCATCAACGTGTTGTTGTGAATAAAATGATAGTACATCATCTTCCATACCCATGTATGCTTTTACAAGTGGAACACGTAAATTTACATCGATATATTGGTAGGTAGTTTGTCTGTAAGGATGATGATAAAATTGTACTCGATTCTTGGTAAGTACACCTAGAGGCCCCTGATTAGGACTTTGAAATGTATTAATATTCGAAGTATGTGTCTTTGTCACATTACGAGCAGTGTGAATCTCATCATTAAATACGACCATAACACCTTTATGATTAGCCTCAGATGAAGAAGCAACCCTTATAGCAGAAATAAAATTATAGAGACCATCGGAACCAATTTCATTGGATGATCTCATTGCTCCAGTAATTACTATAGGCTCTTGAATATCAATTAATAAATCTATTAAAAAAGCTGTTTCCTCAAGTGTATCTGTTCCATGAGTAATGACAAATCCATCATATATATTTTCTTTAGAATATGTAATGATTTCGTCTCTTAATCGCACAACATTCGAAATTGTCATATGCGGCGAGGGTATATTTAAAAGATTGATTTCGTCAACCTCTGCATATTGACTAATGATATTTTGATGTTGTGATATTGGATTTTCTTCATTCGTTATCACTTTATTAGTTTGATCTTGTGACATACTTATTGTGCCACCAGTATGTATGATAAGTAGACGTTTCATTACGTATTCCTCCTATTTATTCTTTACTTTTTTATGATAAAATAATATCTATAAAACAACAAGGAAGGTTATCAAATAATGAGTTCAATTAATATTGCACTAGATGGCCCAGCTGCTGCAGGTAAGAGTACAATTGCTAAACGTGTAGCCAGTCGTCTATCAATGATATATGTTGATACAGGAGCAATGTATCGTGCCATTACATATAAATATTTACAAAATGGCAAACCCGAAAATTTTGATTATCTGATTAATAACACTAAACTTGAGCTTACTTATGATGAAGTAAAAGGGCAAAGAATCTTACTAGATAATCAAGACGTCACTGATTATTTAAGAGAAAATGATGTAACACATCACGTATCTTATGTTGCTTCTAAAGAACCAGTGCGTTCATTTGCAGTGAAAATACAAAAAGAATTAGCTGCTAAAAAAGGTATCGTTATGGATGGCCGAGATATTGGTACAGTTGTATTACCAGATGCCGAATTAAAAGTTTATATGATTGCATCTGTTGCTGAACGTGCTGAACGTCGACAAAAAGAGAATGAGCAACGTGGCATTGAATCAAATTTAGAACAATTAAAGGAGGAAATTGAAGCACGAGATCATTATGATATGAATCGTGAAATTTCGCCATTACAAAAAGCCGAAGATGCTATTACACTTGATACAACTGGCAAATCTATAGAAGAGGTAACAAATGAAATATTATCTCTACTTTAAATGTTAAAATTAAACTTTTTATATTGTTTATTGTAAACATTTAAGCGGAGTAGAATTAATAATCAATGACTCGAAAATATTGAATATATTAGTATTGATTTATAGAAAAGCCACGGACGCTCTGTCTCTGGCTTTTATTTTTGACCATTGAGAACTATGTAAATAAACTTATTTTTAACCAAGTCCCCTCTATAGAGAAGTAATACTATGTTTATTACCAATTTTAATATATCTTTTTCATTTTTATTCCTCATATTATTATGAGCTTAGGGTTAATTGCCATAAAATTTATGTTACAATAAAAATAACAATGTTATTAAATATACTACAAACTAAATTGACCATCACTTAACTAGGTGCTCTGTTAAACTTTTGTTATAAATTAAAGATAGAAGCAACCTATTCATATAAAGTGGTATCTCTTGACAATTTTACTCGTTTATAAGATGTTATAATTATGTAGTGTATAAGGAGGCATACAAGATGACTGAAGAATTCAATGAATCAATGATTAATGATATTAAAGAAGGTGACAAAGTCACTGGTGAAGTTCAACAAGTAGAGGATAAACAAGTTGTTGTGCATATTAATGGTGGCAAATTTAATGGAATTATTCCTATTAGCCAGCTTTCAACACATCATATCGAAAACCCTAGTGAAGTTGTAAAAGTCGGTGATGAAGTCGAAGCATATGTCACTAAAATCGAGTTCGACGAAGAAAATGATACTGGGGCATACATTTTATCAAAAAGACAACTTGAAACTGAAAAATCTTATGAATATTTACAAGAAAAACTAGATAACGATGAAGTGATTGAAGCTGAAGTTACTGAAGTAGTTAAAGGTGGTTTAGTCGTTGACGTTGGTCAAAGAGGGTTTGTACCTGCTTCTCTAATTTCAACTGATTTCATTGAAGATTTTTCTGTATTCGATGGTCAAACAATCCGTATTAAAGTGGAAGAACTTGATCCTGAAAACAATAGAGTCATTTTAAGCCGTAAAGCTGTGGAACAGTTAGAAAACGACGCTAAAAAAGCTTCAATATTAGATTCTTTAAATGAAGGCGATGTTATTGATGGTAAAGTTGCTCGATTAACTAACTTTGGTGCTTTCATTGATATTGGTGGCGTAGATGGTTTAGTTCACGTTTCTGAATTATCTCATGAACATGTTCAAACACCAGAAGAAGTTGTGTCAGTAGGTGAAGCAGTCAAAGTTAAAGTTAAATCTGTAGAAAAAGATTCTGAACGTATTTCTTTATCTATTAAAGACACTTTACCAACACCATTTGAAAACATTAAAGGGAAATTTCACGAAGATGATGTTATTGAAGGTACTGTAGTACGTTTGGCGAACTTTGGCGCATTCGTAGAAATTGCTCCATCCGTCCAAGGTTTAGTGCATATTTCTGAAATCGATCATAAACATATCGGTTCTCCTAACGAAGTATTAGAACCTGGACAACAAGTTAATGTAAAAATATTAGGTATCGATGAAGATAATGAAAGAATTTCATTATCAATCAAAGCAACGTTACCTAAAGAAAATGTCATTGAAAGTGACGCATCCACAACTCAATCATATCTTGAAGATGATAATGATGAAGATAAACCAACATTAGGCGATGTTTTTGGTGATAAATTTAAAGACCTTAAGTTTTAATTAAACTAAAATCATTTGCGATATAAAATGTAATGACTCCAATTTACGTGTAAGCTTAAAATCAAATTTACGCGTGATAATTGGAGTCTTTTTTTAAATGATATACTGTACAAAATATATCTTTTCGAACATGTAAAATAAACATATTCAAGTTTTGAATAAATCTGCTCTTGTGATAAAATTATGTAGATTAAAAAAGAGAGGAAGTTTATCCTATGACTAAACCGATAGTAGCAATTGTAGGAAAACCAAATGTAGGAAAATCTACAATTTTTAATAGAGTTGTCGGCGAACGTATATCTATCGTAGAAGATACGCCAGGCGTTACTCGTGATCGTATTTATTCATCTGGCGAGTGGTTAACTCATGAATTTAACATCATTGATACAGGTGGTATTGAAATTGGAGATGCTCCTTTTCAAACTCAAATCCGTGCACAGGCAGAAATAGCAATTGAAGAAGCAGATGTCATCATTTTTATGGTCAATGTTAGAGAAGGACTTACACAAAGTGACGAAATGGTCGCACAAATGCTTTATAAATCTAAGAAACCTGTTGTATTAGCTGTGAATAAAGTTGATAATCTTGAAATGCGTAATGATATCTATGATTTCTATTCTTTAGGCTTTGGAGATCCATATCCTATTTCTGGTTCACATGGATTAGGACTTGGAGATTTGCTAGATGCAGTTGTTGAAAACTTTAATAAAGAATCAGAAGATCCTTATGACGAAGATACGATACGTCTTTCTATCATCGGTAGACCTAATGTTGGTAAATCTAGCTTGGTCAATGCTATTTTAGGCGAAGAACGTGTTATTGTGTCTAATGTTGCTGGTACAACTCGAGATGCCATTGATACCGAGTACTCTTATGATGGACAAGATTATGTATTGATTGATACTGCTGGAATGAGAAAAAAAGGTAAGGTGTATGAATCGACTGAAAAATATTCTGTATTACGTGCATTAAAAGCGATTGAGCGTTCAGAAGTAGTATTAGTAGTTATCGATGCTGAACAAGGTATAATTGAACAAGATAAACGTGTAGCTGGCTATGCACATGAGGAAGGTAAAGCTATTGTCATTGTAGTAAATAAATGGGATACAGTTGAAAAAGATAGTAAGACAATGAAAAAATTCACTGATGATGTTAGAAATGAATTTCAATTTTTAGATTATGCTCAAATCGCGTTCGTATCAGCAAAAGAAGGGCTAAGATTAAAAACATTATTCCCTTATATCAATCAAGCCAGTGAAAATCATAAAAAGCGTGTCCAAAGTTCTACACTAAATGAAGTTGTTACTGATGCCATCTCTATGAATCCAACACCTACTGACAAAGGTAGAAGACTTAATGTATTCTATACAACTCAGGTTGCAATTGAACCACCGACATTTGTAGTATTTGTCAATGATGTTGAATTAATGCATTTTTCTTATAGGAGATATTTAGAAAATCAAATACGTAATGCTTTTGGTTTTGAAGGAACACCTATTCATATTATTCCAAGAAAAAGAAATTAAAAACAAAGGGGAATTCAATAATGAGAAAAATTACAGTTTTTGGTATGGGTAGTTTTGGTACTGCATTAGCTAATGTATTAGCTCAAAATGGTCATGATGTTTTAATGTGGGGCAAAAATGTAGAGAATGTAGATGAACTTAACACACATCATATGAACAAAAATTATCTTAAAGATGCTAAATTAGATTCATCTATAAAAGCAACTGTAGATTTAAATAAGGCAGTGCAATTTTCAGATATCTATCTTATGGCACTACCTACAAAAGCAATTAGAGAAGTATCAAAAGATATCGATCAATTACTCACATCTAAAAAGACTTTTATTCATGTTGCTAAAGGCATTGAAAACGATACATTTAAGCGCGTATCTGAAATGATTGAGGACTCTATCTCTTCAGAACATAATGGAGGAATCGGCGTCTTATCAGGTCCAAGTCATGCTGAAGAAGTTGTTATAAAACAACCTACAACTGTAGCTGCATCATCTAAAGATAATAATGTGAGCAAACTTATTCAAGATTTATTTATGAACGACTATTTACGTGTTTACACAAATAATGATTTAGTAGGTGTAGAATTAGGTGGTGCTTTAAAAAATATTATAGCTATAGCTAGTGGTATCGTTGCCGGCATGGGTTACGGTGATAATGCAAAAGCAGCTTTAATGACACGAGGTTTAGCCGAAATCAGTCGACTTGGTGAGAAACTTGGTGCAGATCCAATGACTTTCTTAGGTCTAGGTGGCATAGGTGACTTGATCGTAACTTGTACGTCCACACATTCACGAAATTACACACTTGGGTTTAAATTAGGGCAAGGCAAAACAGCAGAAGAAGCTTTAAAAGAGATGAAAATGGTGGTTGAAGGTATTTATACAACTAAATCAGTATATCATCTTGCTCAACAAGAAGGAGTAGAGATGCCTATCACTAACGCATTATATGAAGTTTTATTTGAAGATGTCCCTGTAAGTAAAAGTGTTAGAACACTTATGGAAAGAGACAAAAAAGCAGAATAAAGAGTGTAATATTACTTTTTATGAGCGAATGTTAAAAAATTTCGTCATAAATCGCATAAAACCAACGTTTCTATTACATAAATCGTTGCGATGACAGTAACCCTTGTGTTAAAGTCAAAACATAATGATATAATGAATATCATTATAAAACCTCAGGAGGTGAATTCATAATGAATAAAACTGATTTAATTAATGCAGTTGCAGAACAAGCTGACTTAACTAAAAAAGAAGCTGGTTCAGCAGTAGATGCTGTATTTGAATCTATCCAAAACTCACTTGCTAAAGGTGAAAAAGTACAATTAATCGGTTTCGGTAACTTTGAAGTACGTGAACGCGCTGCTCGTAAAGGTCGTAACCCTCAAACAGGTAAAGAAATTGACATCCCTGCAAGTAAAGTACCAGCATTTAAAGCTGGTAAAGCATTAAAAGATGCTGTAAAATAATTTACTTAAAAAAGCCCCTTTGAGGGCTTTTTCTTTTTAACTTATACATCAATGGTCTATCGCTCTAAGTATTTTATTTTTAAGTAGATTCAACACTTCATAACTCATATCAATACTAAAATATTTATTATCGACTGTCTTGTTTTTAAAATTTTATAAATTACGTCATCCCAATCACTTACATATATTTAGAAATGATCTTGAGTTAATATACTCATTTACTATTTATTTAAAATCGTTTATCTAGCTATATTGGCTAATAATCATCTAGTTAAAAATTTTATAAAGCCATCTAGTAACTATTATCATATTAGTAATTACTAGATCTTTGGTAAAAATGAGTTTTATTCCTCAAATCGCAAACCACTTACATAGAATAACTATTTATTTTAAAAGACTTAATCCAATAGATTTTATTTTTTTACATATAATGTTAATATTGTTAATGATAATATCGTGAGGTGTGAACATGGAAACGACAATAAGCAAACTAAACAAACATGTAGAACAACTGCTTAAGGGCATTAATGAGTATGAGCCTATTGAAATCAATAGCTCTTTAAGTCATTTATTAGATATGTACTCTATCCCAGATAAAGCTAAGATTGCTTGCCTCACTATTGATACATCAATGCGTCATTTGGACGCTATTGGTGATAATCATCTATCTAAGAAAGCAATATTAATAGGGGACCTATTAAGCGCTCATTTCTATACTCTATTAGCAAATATTCAAGATTCCGCTTTTCAACTTGCAATGAGCAAGGCCATTGTTAAAATCAATGAAGATAAATCATCAATTAATCAAAATGATCTCACTGATAAAGAGTTGAAAGATGCGATTCTAGATATAGAAACACTATTTCCATATCTTACAATTAACCATTTTGGAAGTTCTGTTGATAAAATCAAATTATTCGCTGAATTGACTTCTAAATATAAAGATTACCATCCTGAGTATCTGGGTAAGTTTAACAGATATGAAATAGATAAATATATTCAAGAAATTAGCAAAAGTTATAAAAAAAGAGGTAATGAAAATGGCTGAAAATCAAGCTAAAAAAGAACAAGTTCATACAGTATTCCAAAATATTTCTCAAAAATACGATCGACTCAACAACATCATAAGTTTCGAACAGCATAAAGTATGGAGAAAACATGTTATGAGTACTATGAATGTACAAAAAGGCAGTAAAGCTTTAGATGTGTGTTGTGGTACTGCAGATTGGACTATTGCATTAAGCGAAGCAGTAGGCTCAAAAGGCCAAGTAACTGGTCTTGATTTTAGTGAAAATATGCTTGAGGTAGGTAAACAGAAAACTGCTTCATTGGAAAATATCCAGCTTGTTCATGGTGATGCTATGAATTTACCTTTTGATGATAACTCATTTGATTATGTTACTATTGGTTTTGGCTTACGCAATGTTCCGGATTATTTGTCAGCACTCAAAGAAATGCATCGAGTTTTAAAACCAGGAGGCATGGTGGTATGTCTTGAAACAAGCCAACCGACATTGCCATTATTCAAACAAATCTATAGTTTATACTTTAAATTTGTGATGCCAATTTTTGGTAAAATGTTTGCTAAGTCCAAAGAAGAATATGAATGGTTGCAACAATCAACATTTAATTTTCCTGACAAACAAACATTGAAAGGCTTATTCTTCGAAGCAGGATTTAACGATATCATTGTACGTAGCTTTACAGGTGGCGTTGCTGCAATGCACCTTGGCTATAAAGAAAACAGTTCTAGCAAAGGTGATTAACGTGGCAAAGTTAAACATTAACAACGAAATAAAGAAAGTAGAAAAGCGACTTGAAGAAGCAATTATAAGTTCTGATCAAACATTACAAGAAGCCTCATTCCATTTACTATCTTCAGGGGGAAAAAGAGTTAGACCCGCTTTTGTTATTTTAAGTGGTCAATTTGGCTCTAACAACAAACCTTCAGAAGACACGTATCGTGTAGCAGTAGCTTTAGAACTAATTCACATGGCTACCTTAGTCCACGATGATGTGATAGATAAAAGTGATAAACGTAGAGGCCGACTCACTATTTCAAAAAAATGGGACCAAAGTACAGCTATTTTAACAGGAAATTTCTTACTTGCTATGGGGCTCAAGCATTTATCTGAAATCAGTGATACTCGTGTCCATTCGACCATTTCTAAATCAATTGTTGATGTGTGTAGAGGAGAACTATTCCAATTTCAAGATCAATTTAATAGCAATCAAACAATTACTAATTACTTACGTCGTATCAACCGTAAAACAGCACTTCTTATTCAACTGTCTACACAAGTTGGTGCGATTACTTCCAATGCGTCAAATGACGTTATTCGTAAATTAAAAATGATCGGACATTATATAGGTATGAGTTTCCAAATAATAGATGATGTGCTAGATTTTACTAGTTCTGAAAAGAAACTTGGTAAGCCGGTTGGTAGTGACCTTATGAATGGTCATATTACATTACCTGTACTATTAGAAATGCGAAAAAATAAGACTTTTAAAGATAAAATTTCACAACTTAATCCTGACAGTCCTCAACATGCCTTTGAAACTTGTATAACAATAATTAGACAGTCCGAAAGCATAGAACAATCAAAACAAATAAGTGAAAAGTATTTAAATAAAGCAATCAATTTAATCGATGAATTAGAGGATGGTCCTAATAAAGAACTATTTAGAAAGCTTATTAAAAAAATGGGAAGTCGAAATAAGTAAGTTTTGTGACAAAAGTTGAAAGCGCTTCATTATCCTGTTACCATACTAAGTAGCAGGATATTTTTATAGCTTGCAATGTTTTAAGTTTTTTACATACTTATAAAAATGAATGAAACACATGCACAGGGGGACACACGAAGTGGAACGCACATTTTTGATGATTAAACCGGACGCTGTCCAAAGAAATTTAATTGGTGAGATTATATCTCGCATTGAAAAGAAAGGTCTTAAGCTTGTTGGCGGTAAGTTTATGCAAGTGCCTATGGAACTAGCTGAAAAACATTATAGTGAACATGAAGGAAAACCGTTCTACGACAAGTTAATTTCATTCATTACTTCTGCACCCGTTTTTGCTATGGTAGTAGAAGGTGAAAATGCTGTAGCTGTATCTCGTAAAATTATTGGAAGCACAAATCCAAGCGAAGCAGCTCCTGGTACAATCCGAGGCGACTATGGTTTAAATCTAGGTCGTAATATTATACATGGTTCAGATTCAACAGAATCAGCACAACGTGAAGTTAAATTATGGTTTACAAGTAGCGAAATTGCTGATTATAAAGAACCAAGAGAAGATTGGCTATACGAATAATAAAAATATCAAATAATGAAATTCATTTTATCCATTAATGTCTGTGACGCATATTTGTGTCTCAGGCATTTTTTATGATTAACCAAATTTTATTTGCTTAAAATAATACTTATTGAATTAGTCTATTTATTTTTTTATCTAGGGATTTAACGATGCAATACCGTATATTGTTCGATTATATAGCAATTTTATCTTTTGACAATTGAGCATTCATTATTAAGTAATGACCTACTTTTAATATATCAATCATGTATCTAATGATTTCGGTCTTTTGAGTTTTTTAATAGACTGATCTTTAATTGGTATAATGTCACTATGACATAACAATCATCTTGGTGCTATTCTTTTTTAAATATTTATAACTGCTAAAATAAAAATCTCCTTGTTTGTCTAACTGACTTATGTTGTGTGATTGAATATGATAATATATTAAACATATTACAATTTAATGTATTGAAGAATAGAAAGGGGCGTGCGATCATGAGATACCTTACATCCGGTGAATCACATGGACCACAACTTACAGTCATCATAGAAGGTGTACCAGCTAATTTAGAAATTAAGGCTGAAGATATTAATAAGGAAATGTTTAAACGTCAAGGGGGATATGGTCGGGGGCGTCGTATGAAAATTGAAAAAGATACTATAGAAATTGTGTCAGGCGTCAGAAATGGCTTTACTTTAGGAAGTCCAATAACTTTAGTAGTTACTAACGACGATTTCACTCATTGGAGAAAAATAATGGGCGTCGCACCAATTAGTGATGAAGAAAGAGAAAATATGAAACGTACCATTACAAAACCTAGACCGGGCCATGCTGATCTTATAGGTGGCATGAAATATAATCATCGTGATTTAAGAAATGTGCTTGAGCGTTCATCTGCTAGAGAAACAGCAGCAAGAGTTGCTGTGGGTGCTGTTTCAAAAATTCTTTTAGAACAATTAGATATCCACTTATATAGCCGTGTAGTCGAAATTGGTGGTATTAAAGACAAAGGTTTATATGATGTAGATATGTTCAAAAATAATGTAGATAAAAATGATGTACGTGTAATTGACGAAAATATTGCGCAACAAATGAGAGATAAAATAGATGAAGCGAAAAAAGACGGAGATTCAATCGGGGGCGTAGTTCAAGTAATGGCTGAAAACATGCCTATTGGAGTGGGAAGTTATGTACACTATGACCGTAAATTAGATGGACGCATTGCACAGGGTGTTGTGAGTATCAACGCCTTCAAAGGTGTAAGTTTTGGTGAGGGATTTAAAGCAGCTGAAAAACCTGGTAGCGAAATTCAAGATGAAATTCATTATAATCAAGATTCAGGCTATTTTAGAGCTACAAATCACTTAGGTGGATTTGAAGGAGGCATGAGTAATGGGATGCCTATAATTGTTAATGGTGTCATGAAGCCTATTCCTACTTTATATAAACCACTAAACTCAGTTGATATTAATACTAAAGAAGACTTCAAAGCTACTATAGAACGCTCAGATAGTTGTGCAGTGCCCGCAGCTAGCGTAGTATGTGAACACGTTGTCGCTTTTGAGTTAGCAAAAGCAGTACTCGAAGAGTTTCAATCTAACCACATGGACCAACTCGTAGCACAAATTAAAGAGCGTCGACAACTCAACATAGAATTTTAATTACCCTAGAATGATTGAGGTGAAAGCATGGAACTTAAAACATCATATGCAAGTGATAATTATCCCATCATCGTTAAACATCACGCAATTAACTCTTTAGAAAGATACATTAAAAATGAAGAACAACGATTTTTCATTATAGATAAGCAAGTCTATAATTTATTTGTAGATAAACTTGAAGCTTTGGCTCAAAAATTTGATGCTAAATGTATCGTAATCCCTTCTGGGGAAACGTCAAAATCATTCGAACATTATCATCGTACTATTGAATATTTACTAAGCCATCAATTAACACGTCAAACATGTATTGTTGCCATTGGTGGTGGTGCAACAGGAGATTTCGCAGGGTTTATTGCTGCAACTTTACTTAGAGGAGTATCATTTGTTCAAGTACCGACAACTATTTTAGCCCACGATTCAAGTGTAGGTGGTAAAGTTGGAATTAATTCTGAGCATGGTAAAAATTTAATTGGTGCTTTTTATCGACCCAAAGCTGTCATTTATGATTTAGATTTTTTAGAAACTCTACCATATTCTGAAATACTAAGTGGCTATGCTGAGGTCTATAAACACGCTTTATTAAACGGTGAGAAATCAACAAAAAATATCGAATCTAATTTTACCTCAAATAAAGTTTTACAAGCGTTAAAAAATCTAGATTATTATTTATTTGAGGGTATAAAAACAAAACTAAATATTGTTGTTGAAGATGAAAAAGAAAAAGGTAAAAGAAAGTTTCTTAATCTTGGTCATACATTCGGTCATGCAATTGAATATGAGCATAAAATACCTCATGGTCATGCAGTTATGATTGGTATTCTTTATCAATTTATTGTTGCGAACCATTTGTTCGAGACAAATTATAACATTCAACACTATATTAATTATATGAAAAAACTTAAATATCCATTATCTATCATCAAACAACTTCATTTTGAAGATACTTACCATTTTATGCTTCTAGATAAAAAAAATGATTACAATGGTATTCAAATGGTCTTACTTAAAAATTTAGGGAAACCAGTTGTCACTCATGTTGATAAGGATACACTTTTATCAGCTTTCGAGGAATTACAATCTTATTTTAAGTAGGTGAATCAAATGAATAACAGTGAAATAATTAATATTAATGGACCACTCAAAGGTGAAATAGAAGTACCCGGTGATAAATCGATGACACACCGCGCTATTATGTTAGCTTCATTAGCTAAAGGCATATCAACCATTTATGAACCCTTAATGGGCGAAGATTGTCGACGTACTATGGATATCTTTAAACTATTAGGTGTAACAATTGAAGAGCAGGACAATTCTATCATAATCAATTCACCAGGATATCAAAATTTCATAACGCCACACCAAGTGCTCTATACTGGTAATTCTGGTACTACTACACGGTTACTTGCAGGTCTTTTAAGCGGATTAGGCATTGAAAGTGTGTTATCTGGTGATGTATCTATAGGCAAAAGACCCATGGATAGAGTGATGAAACCTCTGTTAAAAATGAATGCTAATATATCTGGAATTGATAATAATTACACACCACTTATAATTAAGCCTTCAACTATTAAAGGTATAAATTATCAAATGGAAGTTGCAAGTGCACAAGTTAAAAGTGCTATTTTACTTGCTAGCCTATTTTCAAAAGAAGCCACGACACTTACAGAATTTGATGTAAGTAGAAATCATACAGAAACATTGTTTGCACACTTTAACATTCCTATATCAATTCAAGGTAAAACAATCCAAACCATACCTTATGCAATTGAACATATACAGCCTAGAGATTTTCATGTTCCAGGAGATATCTCATCTGCTGCATTTTTCATAGTCGCAGCCCTAATTACGCCCGGTAGTGACATTACAATTCATAATGTTGGCATTAATCCCACTCGTTCAGGTATCATAGATATCGTTAAACAAATGGGAGGAAACATTGAATTAAGTAATGTAAGCAAGGGTGCAGAACCAACTGCATCAATACATGTAAAATATACACCGAACTTGAATGCTGTTACAATTAAAGGCGACTTAGTTCCAAGGGCTATCGATGAATTACCAGTTATTGCACTACTTTGCACACAAGCTTCAAATTCTTGTATTATCAAAAACGCGGAAGAATTAAAAGTGAAGGAAACAAATCGTATAGATACTACTGCAGACATGCTAAATTTACTTGGTTTTAATTTACAACCCACACATGATGGACTTATTATACATCCATCAGAGTTTAGATCAAATGCAACTGTAGATAGTCAAACAGATCATCGTATAGGAATGATGTTAGCTGTAGCTTCACTACTTAGTTCAGAACCACTCAAAATAGAGCAATTTGACGCTGTTAATGTTTCCTTCCCAGGTTTTTTACCTAAACTAAAGCTTTTAGAAAATGAGGGAAAATAAACAATGGAAGATATCTACAAACTTATAGACGATATCAATCTACAAAAAATAGAAAACTTAGATTCTCGAGTAAATGAGGCATTGAGTTCAAACAATGATGATGCATTATTTATACTTGGTGAAACTTTATATAATTTCGGTCTTACACCTCAAGGGTTAGAAGTTTTTAGAACGTTGTATCATAAATACCCAGATGAAAGTGAATTACTCATTTACTTTATCGAAGGTCTCATGTCTGAAAACCAAACTGACGAAGCACTTGAATATTTAGCACAAGTAGAACCATCTACCGAAAAGTTGATGCTAGAAGCCGATTTATACCAACAAATAAATATGTTAGAAGTAGCAATTGACAAATTGCAAGAAGCATTAGATCTTGAACCTAATGATCCAATTATTCACTTCGCCTTAGCAGAGCTATTATACTACGATGGGCAATACTTACGAGCTACAAGAGAGTATGAAACAGTATTAGAAACTGGTGAATATGAAGTTAATGGAGTAAATATTTTTTCGCGAATGGCAGATTGTAGTTTACAAAGTGGTAATTATTCAGATGCTATTAGCTTATTTGATGAAATTAATGAAGAAGAGATGAATTCTGAAGATTACTTTAAAAAATCAATTGCTTATGAAAAAAACGATTTAACTCAAGAAGCAATTAAAATTATGCAAACATTACTTTCAAAAGATCCTGATTTTATACAAGGATATTTTTATCTTCAATCTCTATTTGAAAATGAAAAAAATTATCCTGATGCTATAGAAACTGGTAAGGAAGGATTACGTTTAAGTCAATTTTACAAAGAATTAATGGTTTCTACAGGTAGCTTAGAAATTGAGCATGGAGATGCAAATGAAGGTGTAGAATTGCTAAAACAAGCCTTAGAAGTCGATAATGCATATCATGAACCATTGTTGATTTTAAGTGATTTATATCGTAATGAAGAAGACTATGAATCAATTATACAATTGTTGACTTATGTAGATGAAGAAGATTTAGACCCTATTTTCATGTGGCATTTAGCATATGCATACGGTCAAGAAGAACGAGATAAAGAAGCGCAACATTTCTTTGAATTAGCATATCCAACATTACAAACCCAAGTTGAATTTTTAAGCGATTATTATTTCTATTTATTAGAAATTGGACAAAAAGAAAAAGCAATTTTGATTTTAAATCAATTATTAGAAATTGATCCAAGCAATGAAAATTGGCATGACGAGTCAATGAGATTGCAAATATAAGTTGGTGACTTAAATGAATGATTCTCTTATTCGTATCAAACAAAATTTTATAGAATATATTCTGTTTAACTATCGTTTTAAATCAAGAATCACTGTGTGGGTATTAAATTATTTAAAGGCAAATCAAGATAAGCTAAATAATGTACATTTCGTAAATAGTAAAATCAATAATCATTATACCTTAGAAATTGCAGAAGTGGATGCAACTGCTTCTGCAATTCAATTGAGCAAGGATAATAAATCTTATATTAATACAAATCAAATTTTTAATTATATTGCAAATCATACATTAAGATTAGATATACAAATACATTTTGCTAATTGTCACATCCGAGAATCTCGCTTAGATGATTTAATATTAATGCAGCTCATACATTCACCTAGTTATTCATCTTATGTACAAGACTTATATTCAATTTCTATGGATAAAAGAAAACAAACATTTATTATTCAAACCTTACAAAACAATATTGATTTAAGTTTACAAATGAATGAACCTGATTATTTTTATCAACTCACACAAATACTTAATGTATTAAAATCAAAAGATATTCAATCAACTTTACATGAAAGGTAGTTCATACTAAGATGTATCAATGGCTTTGGGAAACTTCACTTTATCAAAAATGGTTGATTTCTTTTATTTTAATTTGCAATATATTTGGTACGATATACGGTTATCATTGGTATAGTAGTCAATTAGCTAACACACCAAATTATTTTAAATTATTTGTTCCAGATAGTCCCACTGCTACATTATTTTTATGTTTATCATTATTATTCATACTATTTAATAAGCGTTATGCCCTGATTGACGCTTTAGCTTTTATAACTCTATTTAAATATGGTAGTTGGGCTGTAATTATGAATATTTTGATGTTTATAAAAATGAATGATATTGCCATAAACGGACTTATGTTGCTCATTTCTCACGCAATTATGATATTAGAAGCTATCTATTTTTATCCTCGTTTTAAAATATCTAAATTGGCTGGATTGATGAGTTTCATATGGGTGACGATCAATGACGTAATAGATTACATATACGGACAATATCCCTACTATGATTTTATCGCCAAACATTTAATTGAAGTAGGGGTATTGGCTTATAGTCTCACTATCATTTCGTATATTTTATTTTTAAAATTACAAAAGTGGTTGAAAGTTAAAACATTTGATTAAAGACAAATTTGACAGTAAAATGAAAATAAAGGAGAGTGAGTTTAATGTCTTTAATATCAATGATTATATATTTCGTAATATTAATGGTCATTCCAATGTGGGCTCAACACAAAGTTAAATCTAATTATGAAAAATACTCACAAGTGAGATCCACAAGCGGTAAAACTGGTCGTGAAGTTGCTGAAGAAATTTTACATGCTAATGGCATTTACGATGTTGACGTCGTTAAAGGCGAAGGTTTCTTAACTGATCACTATGACCCAAATAAAAAAGTTGTTTGTTTATCTCCTGCAAACTACGATAGACCATCAGTTGCTGGTACTGCAATTGCAGCCCATGAAGTAGGACATGCAATTCAACATCAGCAAGGATACGCACCATTAAGATTTAGAACAGCATTAGTACCATTAGCTAATATTGGTAGTTCTTTAAGCTACATTATTATTATGGTAGGTATTGTTTTAACAGCTCTCGGTAGTGTCTTTGGCTCTACAGTTCTATGGGTTGGTGCTGGTTTAATGTCACTTGCAGTTTTATTCTCTATCGTGACATTACCTGTTGAGTTTAACGCTAGTTCAAGAGCGATGAAACAAATAACAGCTTTAAATATCGTTAATGAGAAAGAATACAAACACGCGAAAAAAGTTTTATCTGCAGCAGCAATGACATATGTGGCATCTACTGCAGTTGCGTTAGCTGAACTTGCTCGTATTATATTAATTGCAAGATCAAGTGATTAATCATATATAACAACGCAGTTCCTGGTAATCATTACAATGGATTTGTAATGGTTACCTTTTTTTATTTGAATACGTGACAAAATCCTATCTTTTAATCCATATTAAACATTGCACTTGAAATGCAAGTCACTTTATTTTGTAATATACTATATAAGAATAGCGATAAAGGAGTACTTCTATATGAAATCTATGGAGCAAATGCAACAAGAAGTTGATGACTATATCAGTCAGTTTAAAGCTGGTTATTTTTCTCCACTTGCTAATCTAGCAAGAATGACAGAAGAAGTTGGAGAATTAGCACGCGAAATTAACCATCATTTTGGAGAGAAAAAAAAGAAAGATACAGAAGAAGATAATACAATTAAAGCTGAATTGGGAGACAATTTATTTGTTTTACTGTGTATTGCAAACTCTCTAAACATAGATATGACAGAAAGCTTTAATGACACGATGAATAAGTTTAATACAAGAGATAAAAATCGCTTTGAAAGAAAATAATTTAAGAAAGGATGGGCACAAATGAAAATCGGTATAACGTGTTACCCGTCCATGGGTGGTTCTGGCATTATTGCTACAGAACTCGGTATTAAAATGGCAGAACGTGGCCATGAAGTTCACTTTATTACCTCAAACATACCCTTTAGAATACGCAAACCTTTACCTAACATGACGTTCCACCAAGTTGAAGTCAATCAATATGCCGTATTCCAATATCCACCATACGATATTACATTAAGTACAAAAATTTCTGACGTTATACAAGAATATGATTTAGACATATTGCATATGCATTATGCTGTACCTCACGCTGTATGTGGTATATTAGCGAAACAAATGTCAGGTAAAAACGTCAAAATTATGACAACACTACATGGCACTGATATAACTGTGTTAGGTTATGACCATACTTTACAAAACGCGATAAAATTTGGCATAGAACAAAGTGATATTGTAACAAGTGTTAGCCATTCTCTAGCACAGCAAACTTATGAAATTATCAATACTAAAAAGGAAATCATCCCTATATATAATTTTGTAAGGGAAAATGAATTCCCAACTCGGCATAATGAAGAATTAAAAGATTGTTATGGTATTTCACCTGAAGAAAAGGTATTGATACATGTTTCTAATTTCAGAAAAGTAAAACGTATTGATACAGTGATTGAGACATTTGCAAAAGTTCATGAGAGTATACCATCCAAGTTGATACTTTTAGGAGATGGTCCAGAATTAATCGATATGCGACATAAAGCACGAGAACTTGATGTTGAAACACACGTACTCTTTTTAGGCAAACAAAATGACGTAAGCGCATTCTACCAACTATCTGATTTAGTACTACTCTTAAGTGAGAAAGAAAGTTTTGGATTAACTCTCTTAGAAGCAATGAAAACAGGCGTCTTACCTATAGGGAGTCATGCAGGTGGTATTAAAGAGGTCATCAGACATGAAGAAACTGGATTTATAGTAGATATAGGGGATAGTACACAAGCTGCAAAATATGCTATTAAACTTTTATCAAATCCAGAGTTATATCAAAAAATGCAATCACAAATGCTGAAAGATATTGAAGCAAGATTTAGTTCAGATTTAATTACTGACCAATATGAAAACTATTATCGAAAGATGCTAGAACAAGGTGAGAACAACAATGAGTCATGAGATATTTGAACAAGCAAAACCTATTTTAAAAAAGATTCAAAATAAAGGTTTTAAGGCTTATTTCGTTGGCGGATCAGTACGTGATTACATCATGCAACGACCTATACATGATGTTGATATTACCACCAGTGCAACGCCTGACGAAATAGAATCTATATTCGATAAAACCATACCAGTGGGGAAAGAACACGGTACGATCAACGTGGTCTTTCAAAATGACAATTATGAAATTACTACATTCAGATCTGAAGATGAATACATCGATCATCGTAGGCCAAGTGAAGTGTATTTTGTAAGAGACTTATATCAAGATGTTCAACGTAGAGATTTTACAATGAATGCTATAGCAATGGATTTAAATTACCGGTTGTATGATTATTTTAATGGTCAACAAGATATAAACAATCGAGTAATTCGTACTGTTGGTGTACCAAGTGAAAGGTTTTCAGAAGACGCGCTTCGTATCATTAGAGGATTACGTTTTCAATCACAACTTAATTTTCAAATTGATTCAGACACATTACATGCAATGTCTTCTCAGATTTCAGATATACAATATTTATCCGTTGAACGTGTAGTAGTAGAGCTTAAAAAACTTATCATGGGAAACAATGTTAAACAAAGTTTTGAAGTCATGCAAAACATGAAAGCATTTAATTATATACCTTTTTTCAAATCATTTGAGATGTCTCATCTTCATATAGATGAGCCCATCACATTTGAACTTTGGATTGCAATCTTAATCGTCCAACAACCAAAAGATATACAATTAAGCACCTTGAAAATCAGCAATCAAGAAAAAGCAACTATCAAAAAATGGGTTACACTCATCCAAACATTGCCTAAGATACAGTCAAAGCAATCTTTAATAACATTAGTATATGATTACAATTTAAATGATATTGAAATCCTATTATCATTACATCATTTGCTTAAACAAAATGGGCTTACAACAGCCAATCATTTAATCATTAATGAAATAAGTATTCGCGAAGCAAATGAAAAATTACCTATCCATTGCAGAAAAGAATTGGCAATAAATGGTAAAGATATACTCAATCATACGAATAAAAATTCAGGACCATGGCTAAAAGATACACTTAGAGAAATAGAAATCGCAGTCATATCAAATCAAATAGTCAACACTAAAGAAGAAATATTAGAATGGGTGGATGCACATGTCAAAATATAGTCAAGACGTCATTAGAATGTTGTATGAACATCAATCAAATTACATATCAGGGCAATATATTGCCGATCAACTCAATATTTCTAGAGCAGGTGTCAAAAAAGTTATTGACCTATTAAAAGAAGATGGTTGTGATATCAAGTCAATAAACCACAAAGGCCATCAACTGAATTCATTACCTGATCAGTGGTATAGCGGTATTGTAAAACCTATTCTCGATGAACTTGGCCTTTTTAATCATCTAGAAGTTTATCACACTGTAGATTCAACACAATTAAAAGCAAAGAGAGCACTCGTTGGAAATAAAGATACTTTTTTAATTTTGAGCGATGAACAAACCGAAGGTAGAGGTAGATTCAATCGTAATTGGGAATCATCTAAAGGAAAAGGCTTATGGATGTCACTAGTGCTAAGACCTGACGTACCTTTTTCTATGATACCTAAATTTAATTTATTTATTGCTTTAGGTATTAGAGATGCTATTCAACAATTTTCGAACGAACGTGTAACAATTAAATGGCCAAATGATATATATATTGGTAATAAAAAAATTTGCGGATTTTTAACTGAAATGGTTGCAAATTATGATGAAATAGAAGCAATAATTTGTGGTATAGGTATAAATATGAATCATGTTGAAAGTGATTTTGACGAGGATATTAAAGATAAAGCAACAAGTATACGCATGCATTCCGATAGTATAATTAATAGATATACTTTTTTAACTGCATTATTAACTCAAATTATACATCGCTTTGATCAATTTTTACATCAAACTTTTGAGTCAATTCGAGAAGAATATATTCACGCTACAAATATATGGCATCGTCAACTTAAATTCACTGAAAATAATCATCAATTTTTGGGGGAAGCCATAGATATTGATTCAGATGGATTCCTTATTGTTAAAGATGAAAAAGGTCAATTACATCGACTTATGAGTGCAGATATAGATTTATAAACACAAAAATGAGGAGCGGACATTATGGGAATAGCAACATTTGCAGTTGTTGATTTAGAAACAACTGGAAATCAACTGGATTATGATGAAATCATTCAAATTGGTATTACGTTTGTGCGTCAGAATCAAGTAATTGATACATACCATTCAATGATACGTACCGATTTAGAAATTCCACCGTTTATCCAAGCCTTAACTTCTATAGAAGAAGAAATGTTAGTACAGGCACCTTATTTTAATGAGGTCGCAGATGACATTTATCAACTTATCAAAGACTGTGTTTTTGTTGCACATAATATCTCATTTGATCTTAATTTTATAAAAAAAGCTTTTGAAAAATGTAATATTCAATTTAAACCTAAAAGAGTAATGGATACTTTAGAATTGTTTAAAATCGCATTCCCTACAGACAAAAGCTACCAGTTAAGTGCATTGGCTGAATCTCATCATATACCATTAAATAATGCACATAGAGCAGATGAAGATGCAACAACAACTGCTAAATTGATGATTAAAGCTTTTGAGAAGTTCGAGCAATTGCATTTAGATACACAAAAACAACTGTACTATTTAAGTAAAAATCTCAAGTATGATCTTTATCATATTTTGTTTGAAATGGTTAGAAATTATCAAACTAAACCGCCTAACAACCAATTTGAACAATTTGAACAAATTATTTACCGTAAACAAATTGATTTAAAAAAACCGGCTGTCAATTTTGATGGTACCTTAAAAGATTTATATAAAAATGTCACTCAATCATTAAATCTTACATATCGGCCACAACAGTTATACCTAGCCGAAATTATACTTGATCAGTTGATGCATAGTGATAAGGCAATGATTGAAGCTCCTTTGGGTAGTGGAAAGTCTCTTGCTTACCTGCTTGCAGCAACAATGTATAATATTGAGACCGGTCGTCATGTAATGATTTCAACAAATACAAAATTATTACAAAGTCAGCTATTAGAGAAAGACATACCATTACTCAATGATGTTTTAGATTTTAAAATTAACGCGTCATTAATCAAAAGTAAAAATGATTATATATCTCTTGGTCTTATCAGCCAAATTCTTAAAGACGATACAAATAATTATGAAGTAAGTATTCTTAAAATGCAGTTACTTATTTGGATAACTGAAACAAATACTGGGGACATACAGGAATTAAATCTTAAAGGTGGACAAAAAATGTATGTTGACCAAAAAATTGAAACATACGTTCCAGTTCGTCATGATATCCATTATTATAATTATATAAAAAGAAATGCTCAAAACATACAAATTGGTATCACTAATCATGCGCACTTAATTCATTCAGACAGTGAAAACACTATATATCAACTATTTGATGATTGCATCATCGATGAAGCACATAGATTGCCTGACTATGCGCTAAATCAAGTTACTAATGATTTAAATTATTCAGATGTTAAATATCAATTAGGACTTATTGGCAAAAATGAAAATGAAAAACTACTTAAAGCAGTAGACAAACTTGAGCAACAACGTATTTTAGAGAAACTAGATATTGCACCTATAGACGTTTTTGGACTGAAAATAAATATCAATGAGTTACATGATTTAAATGAGCAACTATTCACTACAATTTATAATATTATTCAAACATCAGACGTTTATGATGATGACATTCATAAGTATCATTACGTTTATGACTTTGAAACGGGTGAGATTTTAAAAGATTTACGTGCAATCATAGATAAATTAAATAAAACGATAGAAATTTTTAACGGAATGAATCACAAAACAATCAAGTCTGTACGGAAACAATTATTATACTTACATGACAAATTTAAACTTATCGAACAAAGTATAAAAGATCATCATACAAGCTTTATTTCAATTAAAAATTTAGCACAAAAATCAACAATCCGACTCTTAGTCAAGGATTATGATGTTAAAGATATCTTGACGAAACAAGTACTCGAAAAATTTAAGTCTCTTACATTTATATCTGGCACATTAACTTTCAATCACTCATTTAAAGCATTTCAAAATTGGTTTAATGAAGATATAGACTTTAATACATTTGAAATTTCAACACCTTTAACATCATCCAACCATACAAATGTTTTTGTGCCCAATGATGTTGAAACGTACAATTATAAAAATTTAGACGATTATGTAGCTTCAATTGTAGACTATATTGTTGAATACATCACAGTGACACAGTCGAAATGTCTTGTCTTATTTACAAGCTATAAAATGATGCATATGGTTCAAGATTTGTTAAATGAATTACCTGAGTTAGAAGATTATGTCATTTTAACCCAACAACAAAACCAAAATTATAAAATTGTTCAACAATTTAATAACTTTGATAAATCTATACTTCTTGGAACATCAACATTTTTTGAAGGTTTTGATTTTCAAGCCAATGGCCTTAAATGTGTAATGATAGCTAAATTACCATTTATGAATAAACATAATATTAAATACTGGCTTATGGATTCTGAATTCACATCAACTTTTAAAGATTATGTATTACCTGATGCTGTAACAAGGTTTAGACAAGGTCTTGGACGTCTTATTCGACACGAAGACGACAAAGGACTTATTGTGTCATTTGATGATCGACTAGTAAATAGCACATATAAAAGCTTTTTTGCTCAATCACTAGAACATTTTAAACAACGAAAAGGTAATATTAAACAGTTTAATAAATTACTGAATCAAATACAGAGGTCTATCGATAATGAGAGTAAAAGCTAACGTTTTAGAAATATATAATAAATAATATCGAATGATTCCAGTTACTCAACTTGTAGAAGTTAAAGACATATTTTGTTAAAATAAATAAGTATTTAAAAAGAAAAATATAGGAGTTTGGTTATGAAAACTACGATTAAACAAGCGAAAAAACATCTTAACCAAGAAGTAACAATTGGTGCTTGGTTAACTAATAAACGTTCAAGTGGTAAAATAGCGTTTTTACAATTACGCGATGGTACAGGATTTATGCAAGGAGTAGTAGTAAAATCTGAAGTAGATGAAGAAACATTTCAACTAGCAAAAGATATAACTCAAGAATCATCTTTATACATCACAGGAACGATTACAGAAGATAATCGTTCTGATTTAGGCTACGAAATGCAAGTTAAATCAATCGAAATTGTACATGAAGCACACGATTATCCTATTACACCAAAGAATCATGGAACAGAATTTTTAATGGATCATCGTCACTTATGGTTACGTTCAAAAAAACAACATGCTGTCATGAAAATAAGAAATGAAATTATCCGTGCAACATATGAGTTTTTCAATGAAAATGGCTTCACTAAAATTGATCCACCTATTTTAACAGCAAGTGCACCAGAGGGAACAAGTGAGTTATTCCATACAAAATATTTCGATGAAGATGCATTCTTATCACAAAGTGGGCAGTTGTATATGGAAGCAGCCGCAATGGCTCACGGACGTGTTTTTTCATTTGGCCCAACTTTTCGTGCAGAAAAATCTAAAACACGCCGTCATTTAATTGAATTCTGGATGATTGAACCAGAAATGGCCTTTACAAATCATGCAGAAAGCTTAGAAATACAAGAACAGTATGTGTCTCACATTGTTCAATCTGTTTTAAATCATTGCCAATTAGAACTCAAAGCTTTAGATAGAGATACAACTAAACTAGAAAAAGTTGCTACACCTTTCCCTAGAATTTCTTATGATGATGCTATCGAATTCTTGAAAAAAGAGGGATTCGATGATATTGAATGGGGTGAAGACTTTGGTGCACCTCATGAAACAGCCATCGCTAATCACTATGATTTACCAGTATTCATTACAAATTATCCAACTAAAATTAAACCATTCTATATGCAACCAAATCCAGACAATGAAGATACAGTATTATGTGCTGATTTAATTGCGCCTGAAGGTTACGGTGAAATTATTGGTGGTTCCGAACGTATTAATGATTTAGAATTATTAGAACAACGCATTAATGAGCACGAATTGGATGAGGAAAGTTATAGCTATTATTTAGATTTACGTCGCTATGGTAGCGTACCACATAGTGGTTTTGGCTTAGGCTTAGAGCGAACAGTAGCTTGGATTTCTGGAGTTGAACATGTTCGTGAAACATCCCCATTCCCACGTTTACTTAATCGCTTATATCCATAATTGATTATTCATATTTATGTTCAAAATGCCATTTTGAAACGTCCAGTCACTTTAAGGCTGGACGTTCATTTTAAATAGGAGGTAGTAATATTATGGATCTAATTCAATTAAAAACAAGACCTGTTGTTATAAGACGAGAATTGTTTGATCATTATTCAGAGTTAGGTTTGGATGAACAAGATTTAGTTATTTTGATAAAACTTTTATATGCATCTGAAACTTCTAATAAGCAACCTTCTATTGAATTTCTTCAAAAAGGATCAACTATGGAACCTCGTCAAATTACTTCCGTAATACAAAACTTAATTCAAAGAGAATTATTAGAACTCAATGTTAGTAAAGACGAAGAAGGTAAATTCACTGAATACATGAATTTGGATCCCTTCTATCACAAATTAAATCAATTATTAAAACATCAATACTTAAAACATGAGGAACAAGATAAAAAAGAGCAGTTTAAGCAATTGTTTCAGATAGTTGAGCAATCGTTCGGCAGACCACTATCGCCGTATGAAATTGAAACATTAAATCAGTGGATTGATGTCGATCACCATGACTTATCAGTTATACAAGCCGCTCTTGATGAGGCACTTAGCCAAAATAAACTTAGTTTTAAATATATTGATCGTATTTTATTAAATTGGAAAAAGAATAATGTGAAAACAGTTGACGATTCAAAGAAAATAAGAGAACAGTTTAACAAACCAAAAATGAAACATGTTGTTAAAAAGGTGCCTAAATTTGACTGGTTGAATGGAGAGAATCCTAATGATAAGTAAGAAAAAAGCATTACAAATGATTGACGTTATAGCAGATATGTTTCCTAATGCAGAATGCGAATTAAACCATAGAAATGCATTCGATCTTACAATAGCTGTATTATTATCAGCACAGTGTACTGATAATCTAGTCAATCGTGTCACTCAATCATTATTTAGAAAATATCGAACACCTGAAGATTATTTAAATGTGAGTGATGAAGAATTACAAAATGATATACGCTCTATTGGATTATATCGCAATAAAGCCAAAAATATAAAAAAATTATGCCACTCTTTAATTGAACAATTTAATGGTCAAATCCCACAAACACATAAAGAATTAGAGAGTCTAGCTGGAGTGGGGCGTAAAACAGCAAATGTTGTAATGAGTGTCGCATTTGGAGAACCTTCTTTAGCTGTCGATACTCATGTTGAGAGAGTTTCTAAACGTTTGGGAATTAATCGTTGGAAAGATAGTGTAAGACAAGTAGAAGATCGATTATGTGATATTATCCCAAGAGATAGATGGAATAAAAGCCATCATCAATTAATATTTTTTGGGAGATATCATTGTCTTGCTAGAAAACCTAAATGTGAGATATGTCCGCTGTTAAATGATTGTAGAGAAGGACAAAAACGACATAAAGCAAAGATAAAGGAGGCGTGATGATATGATTGAAAAACAGGATTTCAATCATATAGAGGACCAACTTGATCAACTAGCAAGTAATAAACAACTCAAAACACCAGAAGCTAGGGAACTTTTAGATAGTTATTTCGATTTAATTATTAATTATTTTAAACAAATAAATAACATAGATGAAATTCATTTTAATCAACTCGATACATATCCAGTAGTTCCAATGAATTTTGATGAACGCTATCATTATATGGTTGCACGTAAACACCATTTTATGGGCTATCGTCAAATGAAAACATTGAAATCAGAATTAATAAAAATGAATGCATCTTATCTAATTAGAAAGCAACGTCAACAAAAATAAATTATACTTAATTTTAATTATTCGATTTTATACCTATATCAACATTTACACTTCACATACAATGTAGTTAATCAAATTAATTAATAACTAGAGAACTTAGATTATTATTGCACATGCTAAATTTACTTTTCTAAGACAGAAAAAGCTCCAATTTCATTTTCTTGAAATTGGAGCTTTAAGTTTATTTATTTATGAAACTTTATAATCGAATATAGAGTTTAAATTGAACAGACGTGTAAATGCATTGCCTGAGTTACCTTGACTGGTACCATTCGAACTATTCGAGTTGTTTCCACTTGATGCTGAGTTAGAGCCACCATTTGATGAAGAAGATGTATCGCTACTTCCATGAACACTACGGTTAGTAGTATTATTATCAGAATGACCTGATACAGATAGACTGTCCGGTGAACTTCCTTGTACATCATTAGGCTTTTTGAAATCTTCACCATCTTTAGATGAGATACTAGACATCACATCTTCATACAAGTATTGTGGATAATCTTGTTCTGAATGACCGATAAATGAATTTGTTCCATATTGTTTAACCTTATTGAAGCCCATCCATACCGACATAGTATATTCTGGACTGAAACCATTAATCCAAACATCTTTGGCAGCATTATCAGGTAAATTATACTTTTCGTATATTTCTTGTCCATACGTACCAGTACCAGTTTTCGCACCCATGTTTACGCCTGACACACCATGTCCATAAGCCGAACCATATGCTTTAAATGTACCTTTAAGAATTTCAGCTAACATATATGATGTATAGTCTTTCATAGCTTTGTGACTCGTATGTTCATACTCAATTGTATCTCCTTCATGAGTAACAACTTTTTGTATTGAATGCGCGTTATTATAAGTACCACCATTTGCTATTGCTGCAAAAGCGGAAGCTAGTTGAGTAGGTGAGAATTCTGATGAAGATCCACCTAATACTTCAGAAGGTCCAATTTTGCCACTATAATCCAATCCTAATTTAGATGCAAATTTCTGAGGTGCATCATTACCAGCTTGACTTTTAACTTGTTGCCAAGTTTTTAAAGCTGGAATATTGAAACTTTGACGCAATGCATCATAGATAGAAACTGTTCCATGGCCTTTCGTATCATAGTTCTTGAATTGAGAACCATCTACCCAATATGATGATTCGTCTTGAATCGCATGATTTGTTGACCACTTCATATTTTCTATTGCAGGTCCATAAGCTAAGAAAGGTTTTAATGATGAACCAGTAGGGTGAGGGTCAGTAGCTTGGTTTCTTTCAACAACATTTTTATAATTACGTCCACCTGAGATCGCAACTAATCCACCAGTTTTACTATCTAGAATTGTTGCACCAACTTGTTGGTCTTCATTCTTGTAGAAAGAACCATTGTTAATTCGATCTTGTAACGTTTGTTGAACATCTTTATCCATATTAGTATAAATTTTTATACCACTTTGAAGAACTGAACCTAAATTTTTATCCTTAAAGTACTTGTTATTCATTAATTCAGATTGAACGAAATTAACGTAAGAATCATACTCAGGATTTTTTTCATTTCCAGTGACTTGACGTTCTTTTTTAGTACGTTCAACTAAGTTAGCTTTAAGATCAATCTTCTTCGCATCCGCATATTGTTTATCATTAATACGGTTATGTTTATGCATAAGATAAAGCACAGTATCTTTACGATTATTAGCTTCCTTAGGATTGTTGTAAATGTTGTAAAGGTTAGGAACTTGAGGTAAACCAGCTAGATAAGCTTCTTCAGCTAAATTTAAATCCTTCATATCTTTGTTGAAGTAATATTTAGCGGCGGCCTTAATTCCAGTAACGCCATCCGAATAATAAATCTTATTCATGTAAACTTGGAATATTTCATCTTTGCTGTACTCTTGTTCTAATCTATAAGAAAGATAAGCTTCTTGTGCTTTACGACCGATAGATTTTTGTTGTGTCAAGAATGAGTCTTTTACAACTTGTTGTGTAAGTGTAGACGCACCTTGCGAACCAAATCCACCTGTTAAGTTTTTACCAATGGCACCAAATAAACGTTTGTAATCTAATGCTCCATGTTGGTAGAAACGGTTATCTTCAGTAGCTAAAACAGCGTTTTTCATGTCTTTAGGAACATCTTTGATATTCACATGTTCATGTCGCTGTCCGTTATCAAGTGTTTTTACAAGTTCTCCGTTTTTATCGTAAATCTTTGCTGGAATTGGATCATCTAATTTTGATTCGCTAAATGCTGGAGCTTTCCACGCATAATAAGCAAACAACAAGATACCGAGTAGCAATAGAACGAAAAAGGCAATAATCATAAAACCTATAATCTTAATAATCGTTCTCTTTACATTCCTATTCTTTTTTCCATTGGACTTCCCATTGTTGTTCTTTTTAGGTTGGGAAGACCCTTTATTTTCCGTCATACGCGGTCCTCACTTTCATCTAATATCAACTTATCAACTGCCTTGAGGTAATTCAATCTTGGTTGATATTGATAAGGAATATGGTAACCATTTTTCCGAATTTCTTCAACAGTTATCGACTTTTTAATATTATTAATGTATCTTTGCCAATATTTTTCAAATTTTGAATAGGGTAAAAGATACACTTCATCAAGTGATTTAAAACGTATCATTAAAAAGACAATTCCTTTTTGATGATATGTATTTTTCATATGTTCTACTTGATGTGCATGAATATTATTGAGTGGAAATGAAGTTTTGTTCTTAGTTTCTTTAGCTTCAAAATCAATGTAATATCCATTATAGACACCATTATAATCAGTTGTTGAAGGAGTGCGAAAATAAGCCTCATTTATTACAGCCTTACTACGTTTCGGATAGTGAACATTAACTATTTGAACCGGAGTCGGCTTTTTATGAATAACTGCTATGCCACTTTTAAGATAGAAAGTATTCGATTGTTCAATATCTTTCTCTAGTGTCATACCTCGTCCACCATATTCAATATTACTTGAAAATGGCGAACTCTTACGTCCGTCCAAAGGCTTATTTTTAGAGTATGGTTTACCATTTGGATAATTCATCATAATTCACCACACAAGTTTGTTCCTATTTTATACTAAATGATTATTTAAAATTATAAAATTAAAACAAACTATCGTATTTGAATGTATATGTCACAAAGAAAACATACATCAATCACTATTTTAACTTGCTTATGCCAATCTGTCACGATTTCTTTCATAAATGAAAGATAAATGTAATCTTCAAGTTAATAAAATTCCATAAATTTCATATTTTTTTATTTAGTATTACTAATAGAATTTAACAAACCAAAAATATCATTTTCTAATTTTTTACTCTATGTATATTTCCATGACTTTCGGATTTATAATATGTTAAATTAATTAAGTAGGAGGCATCTAAATGTATCAAATCATTAAACAATTGTTAGAGGATATTGATGAAATGAATTATAGGTATCAACATGTAAAAATTAATGGCGGTTCATTCGATTTTTATAAAGATGTTGAACCCTATGTCAAAAATATTGATAATCATTTAGAGGCACTCAACTGTTACTCAAAAAGCATTACAGAAACACAATATATGAGCCAACAAAAGTTAGATATATTGATATTAAATATACAAAAGCTTTCTGTAGATTGTCATTTTCCTAGAACGAGCCGTAAATTATTTGTCGAAAAACTTAAAAGTGCCCAGTACGATTTAAAAAATATTTTATCGAATTATGTTTAGTGAGGAAAAAAATGGTTAAAACTGTTTATATTACTGGTTATAAATCTTTTGAACTGAATATCTATAAAGACGATGCGCCAGAAGTATATTATTTAAAGCAATTTATAGCTCATAAATTAAAACATCTTTTAGATGAAGGTTTAGAGTGGGTATTGATACAAGGACAAATGGGTATAGAATTATGGTCTGCTGAAGTAGTGATTGAACTAAAAAAAGACTTCCCAGATATTAAACTAGGTATAATTACGCCATTTATAGGTCATACACAACGATGGAATGATAAGAATCAAGCTAAGTATACAAATATTATACAACAAGCCGATTTTACTGAAAGCATTCATCACACTGAGTATATGGGTGCCTATCAATTTAAACAAGCAGATCAATTCATGCTTGATCATACCGATTACACTATTTTAATTTATGATGATGAACAAGAGGCAAGCCCTAAATACTTTAAGGCTATGTTAGTTGAATTTATGGAAAAAACAAACTATACTTGTGATATTGTGACGTTTGATGAACTCACTGACTTCATCAACGACTTGCAGTGGTCTCAAGATCAAAGTTTCGAATGAGGTGGAAAAAAAGATGTCAGATGTTTCATTAAAATTATCAGCGAAAGATATTTATGAAAAAGATTTCGAAAAAACTATGGCAAGAGGCTATAGAAGAGAAGAAGTAGACGCTTTTTTAGATGATATCATTACAGATTATCAAAAAATGGCGGATATGAACAATGAAGTAGTAAAGCTTTCTGAAGAAAATCACAAATTAAAAAAAGAACTTGAGGAATTAAGATTACGTGTTGCTACATCAAGACCACAAGACAATAAAAACTTTTCTTCAAATAATTCAAGCAGTGCTTCAAATAATGTAGATATTTTAAAACGTATTTCAAACCTTGAAAAAGCAGTATTCGGCAAATAAAATTTTTACTTATTTCGTATAAATTTTATGACTTTATACTTAAAATTATGTTATAATCTCAAAAGTGATATTTCGGGTAATCGCTATAGCAATATAGAGGAAAGTCCATGCTCACACAATCTGAGATGATTGTAGTGTTCGTGCTTGATGAAACAATAAATCAAGGCATTAATTTGACGGCAATGAAATAACCTAAGTCATTGGATATGGTTAGAATAGTTTGAAAGTGCCACAGTGACGTAGCTTTTATAGAAATATAAAAGGTGGAACGCGGTAAACCCCTCGAGTGAGCAATCCAAATTGGGTAGGAGCACTTGTTTAGCGGAATTCAACGTATAGACGAGACGATTTTTACGCGAAAGTAAAAATATGTAGACAGATGGTTACCACCGACGTACCAGTGTAACTAGTACACATTATGAGTACAACGGAACAGAACATGGCTTACAGAAATATCATCACTAGTTTAGCTCTCCCAATTATGGAGAGCTTTTTTAATTGAAATCATAATTGATTTAGAATAATTTATTACAATATACACTTTACATTTATGGTTTTCCGCTTCAAAATCAAATTAATTAATACTTATAAATATTAAAATTATACATATATTGATTCAATAAATTAAAAGGAGACTCGGTCATGTTTCAATTATTAGCAGTATGTCCAATGGGATTAGAAGCAGTTGTAGCTAAAGAAATACAAGAATTAGGTTACGATACACAAGTAGAAAACGGTCGTATCTTTTTTGAAGGTGATGAAAGTGCTATTGTTAGATGTAACTTATGGTTACGTACCGCAGACCGAATAAAAATTGTAATGGGTCGATTCAATGCTACTACTTTCGACGAATTATTTGAGCAAACAAAGTCATTACCATGGGAGACCGTAATTGACAAAGAAGGTAATTTCCCGGTTCAAGGGCGGAGTGTAAAATCAACATTATATAGTGTACCTGACTGCCAAGCAATTACTAAAAAGGCTATAGTAGAACGACTTAAGCATGCTCATCAAGAAAAAGGATGGCTAAGTGAAACAGGCGCCAAATATCCTGTAGAAGTAGCAATATTAAAAGATAATGTATTATTGACCATTGATACTGCTGGTTCTGGACTCAACAAGCGAGGTTATCGCATTGCTCAAGGTGAAGCACCCATTAAAGAAACATTGGCAGCAAGCCTCATTCGTTTAGCAAATTGGAATGGTAACACACCTTTAATTGATCCTTTCTGTGGTTCAGGCACCATTGCTATTGAAGCATGTCTTATTGCACAAAATATTGCACCTGGTTTTAATAGGGATTTTGTATCTGAACAATGGAATATGATGCCACCTAATATTTATGACAAATTTCGTGATGAAGCTGATCAATTGGCTGACTATGATAAAGACATACAAGTATATGCTTCTGATATTGATCCAGAAATGATTGAAATTGCAAAACGTAATGCAGAAGAAGTTGGTCTCGGAGATATCATACAGTTCAATGTTAAAGATGTGAATACTTTGTCTATTGATACCGACAAGCCTGTAGCACTTGTTGGCAATCCACCGTATGGTGAAAGAATTGGAGATCGTGAAGAAGTTGAAGAAATGTATCGTTATATAGGTACACTTTTGAAACAACATCCTCATTTATCGGCCTACATATTAACAAGTAACAAAGAATTTGAATACTTAGTTAATCGAAAAGCGACTAAAAGACGTAAGTTGTTCAACGGGTATATTGAATGTACGTACTATCAGTATTGGGGTAAAAAGCAAAGTAATAAAAATTAAATTTTACATTTTATAATACTTGTGTAATTATAGTAATTATTCAAGTACTATTTATTCGCACTCTTATCTTGACTGTAGTACAGTTAAATAGGAGTGTTTAATTTTATTAAAAAATAAGTCATATACTAAAAATGTATCATATTTTAATTAGAAAGGGGCTTTTAAATATGAAGACTGTTTTGATTGTAGGCGCAAATGGTAGAGTATCTATCGAAGCGACAAAAATTTTCCTAGAGAACTCAAGATTTAATGTTGATTTATTTTTGAGAAATGCGCATCGTATACCTGATTACGCCTCTAATAGAATTAAAGTTTATGAGGGAGACGCTAAAAATATTGAGGATTTAGAAAGTGCTTTAAACAATGTTGATGTTGTTTTTGCAAGTTTATCGGGATCACTTGATAAACAAGCTGAAACTATCGTAAAAGCCATGGATAACAAAAATGTTAAGAGACTGATTTTTGTAGCAGCTCCTGGTATTTATGATGAACTACCAGAACCATTCAATCAATGGAATAAAGAACAATTTGGCGAAAAATTGAATCGCTACCGCAAAGCATCTGATATTATAGAAAATTCAGATTTAGATTACACAATAATACGTCCAGGCTGGCTTACAGATAAAAATGAAAATGTATATGAGATCACAGCAAAGAACGAAACATTTAAAGGTACTGAAGTATCACGTAAAAGTGTAGCATCTTTAGCAGTACAAATTGCCAAAAACCCAGAACTACACTCTAAAGAAAATATTGGTGTGAATAAACCTAATACAGAAGGTAATAAACCTGCTTGGTTCAATTAGTATAAAGTTTGTATCTACATGCATGGGTTTTCAATCAATATTATGATAGAATTTGAAATAGATAAATAAGCTTAAATTTAGGGCAAGTCATCATGGCTGCCTTATTTTTTTGAATTTATTGCTAATTATCATAAAATAAATTGTACAATATTACTTAAATTCAAACAGGGGATTATCTTTCATTCAATTATAAAAACAAGATAGAATTCATTTATTATACTTCTAATATCTTTGATGAAAGTCACAATAATCATTTAGCTACAGATACTTTTCATTTAAATTTAATTTACCTTTCAAATAATTTTGAATTCTGATTTTGTTACTTTAATCGAGTAAAAATACTGTGATTTATCACTGAACTAAAGGGGTAATACTTATGGCAATAAATGAACAATTAGATACTTTATATAAATTAAAAAAAGAATTGGAAAAATCTAATAACAGACCTTTAATTAATACCATTAATCAAGTAATAAAAAAAGTTTATTTAAATCAATACACCGCAACATTTGTAGGACATTTCTCAGCTGGAAAATCAACGTTAATTAATTTGTTATTAGAACAAGATATACTACCAAGTTCTCCAGTACCAACAACGAGCAATACAGCTATCGTTTCAGTAGCCAAGGAAGACGAAATCATTGCCAATCTTACGCAACAACAATATACAAAATTAAAAACGTACAACGATGTTAAACAAATGAATCGACAAAATGTCGATGTAGAATCGATAGAAATTAATTTTCCATCAAACAAATTTAATCTAGGGTTTACATTTCAAGATACACCGGGTGTTGACTCTAACGTTGCAACGCATCAGTCGAGTACAGAGCAATTTATGTATACAAGTAACTTGTTGTTTTATACAGTAGACTATAATCATGTCCAATCAGCGTTGAACTTTAAATTTATGAAACGTATTAATGAAGTTGGTATACCAATTATTTTTGTGATTAATCAGATTGATAAACATAATGAAGAAGAAATTACATTTGAAACTTTTAAATCAAGAGTCGAAAAATCAATCAAAGACTGGGATATCAAACTTCAAGATACTTATTACGTTTCAAAGTTTGATCATCCACAGAATGAAATTGACAAACTTTCAAATTTTCTAGTATTTATGGATCAACATCGTGAATCAACAGAAGACTATGTTAATAGAACAATTCAATTCATTACCGACGCACAATACATATACATCCAAAATGAAATGCAATCTATTCTTGACACCCTTCAAATTAATGAAGAACAATTCGAGGAAGCATATATTCAATTTCAACAAAATCAAGAAGTCAGCGCAGAAGCACAATTGCTCAATGACTCTAATCAATTATTTAATTATTTAAAACAGAAGCGTAAAGATATATTAGATAATGCTTATATCATGACGTACGATATGCGTGAATCTTTACGGAATTATTTAGAAAGCATGGCAACTGATTTTAAAGTGAATGGATTTTTTAATAAAAGGAAGAAAAAAGAAGAAGAACAAATCAAACGACTTAATGAGGCGACCACTCAATTGCAAGAGAAAGTTAATCAACAAGTACGACAACCACTTCGTGAAGATATGTCATTTTTAACTAGATTCATAAATAAACATGCTGTGAATGAAAAAATACTAAATCAAGAATATGACGTCGTTCCGTCACTTATATCAGAGCTATATCAAACTCAAACGAGCATTAGCAACACATACGTTTTAACATTTTCAGATGAAGTTATAAAAGCTTTGAATAAAAAAATAGAAAATGAGTCAACACCACTATTTGAAGAAGCTGTCAATCATGTACAAGTTAATGAATTATCGAGTGATGAAAATGAAGATAGGTATGAATATGATAGATACATTGAACTTAACACATTAAAGGATTCGCTTACATCCCACAACTACAAACATTACTATATCCATTTAGACGATTCTTTAGATAAATTAATTGGAAGAACAGAGACTCATTTTGAACTTAAACAAGAAAATTCAACTGCTTATCATCGTAAACATGAGACACAACATCGTAACGAGTTTGTTACATCTAATCAAGATATTAAGCGTGCATTAGATATCGTTAAAGATGTACCATTATTTGATCGCACTAAACAAGATATCACCGATACCATTCTGAGACTCGATAATCAAATAACAAAAGTAGGTGTTTTTGGTACATTTAGCGCAGGTAAAAGCAGCTTAATCAACGCTCTACTAGGTGATAACTATTTAGTTAGTTCTCCTAATCCAACAACAGCGGCAACGACGGAATTATCATATGGTAAAGAGAGTCAAATCACATTAAAATCTAAAGAGCAATTACTAGAGGAAGTTAATCATGTACTAGAATTTTATGAAATATCGTTTAACACCTTAGACAACTTTATTAAGAGCGATTTAGAGAAGTTAAAATCGAAACTAGAAAAGAACCAACTTGCATTTATTAGTGCAATTGAGAAACATTATGAAATGTACACGTCAATGCTAGAACATTCACTTATACACACAGTATCGCTTGAAGAAATTAAAAAGTGGAGTGCCGAGGATGAGTATGCCACTTTCGTGAAAACTGTACACCTTAAGCTACCTTTAGATTGGCTTAAGGGTAAAATCATTATTGATTCACTGGGTTTACATTCCAATAATCAAAGACACACGAATGAAACTGAACAAATTCTCACTTCTTCTGACCTTATTTTGTATGTAACTTACTTCAATCATTCATTTACAGATAACGACAAAGCCTTTATCGAACATATGAAAGATATGAATCAATTAAATGAAAATCAAGCTTTTAAAATGATAATTAATGCGGTTGACCTAGCTGAAGATAAACAGGATATACAAGCCGTTGAGGATTATGTTGCAGATGCACTGGGGCAAGTTAACTTACACTCTGATATATATAGTGTTTCAAGTCGTCAAAGTTTAAATGGGAATAACATTGGCATAAATGAATTAAGAGAAAGTATACAATACTTTGCAAAGGTTGAATCTAGAACAATTTTAGAGCAGCAGATGACTTATCAATTGCAACAAATGAATAACTCCTTTAAAAAAATGATTAAAGATTTTCACGATGACAACGCAAAATTATCAGCTAGACAACATAAATTAAATCACTATAAAAACCAAACCCTATTAAATCAAGAGTTGATTGATACAACTGCACAACGTACTTTCAATGAAGTAGAAGAACAAGTATATCATCTAAATGAACGGTTAAAACTACAACTTTTAGATGAGGTTAAATCTGTGTTTAATAGTCAGATGACACAAAATAACGACTTTAATGAGGAAAAGAAAATTTCAACTAAAATATATTTAGATCAAATTCATCAACGCTTATTCTTAGAGCAATCACTTATCACAGAAAGGATTAAAAAATATTTTAATTCACAACTAGAAGAACAAATCCTACCAGTCATGAAAAAGTTAAATCAGATTCATGTTATTATAAATGCAAAATTTAATGTTGAGCCATCACTGGTTGATACGGCGTTACTTCAAATTGAACTTAATTCAATGTTGCAATCACTACCAAAACAGTTAACTAAACGTAAAATAGTTAATCCAAAGTCACAAAAGGATATACAAGTACACATAGCTAATCAAACTCTTGAATTATTACAAGATGATTTGAACTCATTGCGCCGACAATTAAATGATTATATCCATGAGATGACTCAACTTGCCGAACATCAATTTCAAATGTTGGAGACATCCATTCAACAACAAATTGATGAGTTACTTTCATTCACTATCGATGATACATTAATACAACAACTAGAATTGAAAACGACACAATTAGACAATATTTTATAGTAGAAAGAAGGATTAAAAATGCCTCAAAGAGTATTGCTCGTTGATGGAATGGCTTTATTATTTAGACATTTTTATGCAACAAGCTTACACAATCAATTTATGTACAATTCTAAAGGAATTCCTACAAATGGTATTCAAGGTTTTGTAAGACATATTTTTAGCGCTATCAAGGAAATCGAACCTACTCACGTAGCAGTTTGTTGGGATATGGGGCAAGAAACATTCAGAAATGAAATGTATGATGGCTATAAACAAAATCGCCCAGCACCTCCTGATGAACTTATTCCTCAATTCGATTATGTTAAAGAAATATCCCATCAGTTTGGTTTTGTAAATGTTGGTAAGCGTAATTATGAAGCTGATGATATTATTGGCAGTTTAGCGGAAACATATTCACAAGAACATGAAGTTTATATCATTACCGGAGACCGAGACTTACTCCAATGCATTAATCATAATGTAGAAGTTTGGCTTATAAAAAAAGGTTTTACAATCTATCAACGTTACACGCTTGATCGTTTCATTGATGAATACGGGCTTAATCCTCAACAATTAATAGATGTTAAAGCTTTTATGGGTGATACAGCAGATGGCTATTCTGGTGTAAAAGGGATAGGTGAAAAAACAGCAATTAAATTAATTCAAAATCATGGAACTGTCGAAAATGTAGTGAACAATTTATCATCATTAACTCCCGCTCAACAGAAAAAAATAACAAATAATTTAAATCATCTGCATTTATCAAAATCACTCGCAGAAATATATACCAAAGTTCCAATTGAAACAGACAAACTTTTTAAAGAGATGACATATGCTCATACACTAAATGAGATTTTATCCATTTGTAATGAACATGAACTATACGTTTCAAGTAAATATATTGCAACTCACCTCTAACCATAAACCAATGAACATTTCATTTAGATATTGTTCATTGGTTTTTTTAATATCAATTAGCATCTCCACTAAAAATATAAATATTTTATTAAAACTTCGTGAATTAATTTCACAAAGTTATCTTAAAGTGATATTATTGTTTAGAACAAATAAATTGTTGTTCAAAATGCTATTGTGATAAATGAAGAGCAAACCGAAATTAAACGGTCGGAACATCTGCTCTTTTTTATTGAGCAAATGTATGAGTTATTCATTGTCAAAATTATCAACATTAAAAACGTATAATTTTCAAATCACATCAAACAACAAAGAAAAAACATCAAGAATAGGAGTGGCAATAGCTTTGAATAATCGTGATAAATTACAAAAATTTAGTATTCGAAAATACGCAATTGGAACATTTTCTACTGTGATTGCAACACTTGTGTTCATGGGTATCAATACAAACCATGCAAGTGCCGACGAGTTGAATCAAAATCAAAAGTTAATTAAACAATTAAATCAAACAGATGATGATGATTCGAATACGCATAGTCAAGAAATCGAAAATAACAAACAAAATTCTAGTGGGAAGACTGAATCATTACGTTCATCAACTAGTCAAAATCAAGCAAATGCACGACTGTCGGATCAATTCAAAGACACTAATGAAACATCGCAACAATTACCTACAAATGTTTCGGATGATAGTATCAATCAATCGCATAGTGAAGCAAATATGAATAACGAACCATTGAAAGTTGATAATAGTACTATGCAAGCACATAGTAAAATAGTAAGCGATAGCGATGGGAATGCTTCTGAAAATAAACATCATAAACTAACAGAAAATGTACTTGCAGAAAGCCGAGCAAGTAAAAATGACAAAGAGAAAGAGAATCTACAAGAGAAAGATAAATCGCAGCAAGTACATCCACCATTAGATAAAAATGCATTACAAGCTTTTTTTGACGCATCATATCACAATTACAGAATGATTGATAGAGATCGTGCGGATGCAACAGAATATCAAAAAGTCAAATCTACTTTTGACTACGTCAATGACTTACTAGGTAATAATCAAAATATTCCTTCAGAACAGCTTGTTTCGGCATATCAACAATTAGAGAAAGCATTAGAACTTGCACGTACGTTACCACAACAATCTACTACAGAAAAACGTGGTAGAAGAAGTACGAGAAGTGTTGTTGAGAATCGTTCATCAAGAAGCGATTACTTAGATGCTAGAACTGAATATTATGTTTCAAAAGACGATGATGATTCTGGTTTCCCTCCTGGTACTTTCTTCCATGCTTCAAATAGAAGATGGCCTTATAATTTACCAAGATCTAGGAACATCTTACGTGCTTCTGATGTACAAGGTAATGCTTATATCACTACAAAACGACTTAAAGATGGATATCAATGGGATATTTTATTTAATAGTAATCATAAAGGGCATGAATATATGTACTATTGGTTTGGACTTCCAAGTGATCAAACACCAACTGGTCCAGTAACTTTCACTATTATCAACCGTGATGGTTCAAGTACATCTACTGGTGGCGTTGGATTTGGATCAGGTGCACCACTACCTCAATTTTGGAGATCAGCAGGTGCTATTAATTCTAGCGTAGCGAATGATTTTAAACATGGCTCCGCTACAAATTATGCATTTTATGATGGTGTTAATAATTTTTCTGACTTTGCTAGAGGGGGAGAATTATACTTCGACAGAGAAGGCGCTACACAAACTAATAAATATTATGGCGATGAAAACTTCGCATTGCTAAATAGTGAGAAACCAGATCAAATAAGAGGATTAGATACAATATATAGTTTTAAAGGTAGTGGTGATGTAAGTTATCGTATTTCATTTAAAACTCAAGGAGCTCCAACTGCAAGATTGTATTATGCTGCTGGCGCGCGTTCTGGTGAATATAAACAAGCAACGAACTATAACCAACTCTATGTCGAACCTTATAAGAATTATCGAAATCGAGTACAGTCAAATGTCCAAGTTAAAAATCGTACACTTCATTTAAAAAGAACAATCAGACAATTCGATCCTACATTACAGAGAACTACTGATGTTCCTATTTTGGATAGTGACGGTTCCGGAAGTATTGATTCGGTATACGACCCATTAAGTTATGTAAAGAATGTGACTGGTACAGTCCTAGGTATTTATCCATCTTATCTTCCTTATAATCAGGAAAGATGGCAGGGAGCTAATGCAATGAATGCCTATCAAATTGAAGAACTTTTTTCACAAGAAAATCTTCAAAATGCAGCACGTTCAGGCCGTCCAATTCAATTTCTTGTAGGTTTTGATGTTGAAGATAGCCATCATAACCCTGAAACTCTTTTACCAGTAAATTTATATGTAAAACCTGAGTTAAAACATACAATTGAGTTATATCACGATAATGAAAAACAAGATAGAAAGGAATTTTCAGTATCGAAACGAGCGGGCCATGGTGTTTTCCAAGTAATGAGTGGAACGCTTCATAACACTGTAGGATCAGGAATATTACCTTATCAACAAGAGATACGTATCAAACTTACTAGTAATGAACCAATTAAAGATAGTGAATGGTCTATTACAGGATATCCTAACACGCTTACATTACAAAACGCTGTGGGTAGAACAAATAATGCTACTGAAAAAAACTTAGCTCTTGTTGGTCATATTGATCCAGGAAATTATTTCATCACTGTTAAGTTTGGTGATAAAGTAGAACAATTTGAAATTAGATCAAAACCAACTCCACCAAGAATCATTACAACTGCTAATGAATTACGTGGAAATCCTAACCATAAGCCTGAAATAAGAGTAACAGATATACCAAATGATACTACTGCTAAAATCAAACTTGTGATGGGCGGAACCGATGGCGATCATGATCCAGAAATAAATCCATATACTGTCCCTGAAAACTACACAGTAGTTGCAGAAGCATACCATGATAATGATCCAAGTAAAAATGGGGTCTTAACATTCCGTTCATCAGACTACCTTAAAGATCTACCATTAAGCGGTGAATTAAAGGCAATTGTTTATTACAATCAATATGTACAATCAAACTTTAGTAATAGCGTTCCGTTTAGTAGCGATACAACACCACCTACAATTAATGAACCGGCAGGACTAGTTCATAAGTATTACAGGGGAGATCATGTAGAAATTACTCTTCCAGTCACTGATAATACTGGCGGTTCAGGTTTAAGAGATGTAAACGTCAATTTACCTCAAGGTTGGACAAAAACCTTTACAATCAATCCTAATAATAATACTGAGGGTACGCTTAAGTTAATTGGTAATATACCTAGTAATGAAGCATATAATACGACATATCATTTCAATATTACTGCAACCGATAATTCTGGAAATACAACAAATCCAGCTAAAACCTTTATTTTAAATGTTGGTAAGTTGGCTGATGATTTAAATCCAGTCGGATTATCTAGAGATCAACTACAATTAGTGACAGACCCTTCTTCATTATCTAATTCCGAACGAGAAGAGGTAAAAAGAAAAATAAGTGAAGCAAATGCTAATATAAGATCATATTTATTACAAAATAACCCAATACTCGCTGGAGTAAACGGCGATGTTACATTTTATTATAGAGATGGTTCTGTAGATGTTATTGATGCTGAAAATGTAATCACATATGAGCCCGAAAGAAAATCCATTTTCAGTGAAAATGGTAATACAAATAAAAAAGAAGCAGTAATCACTATTGCTAGAGGACAAAACTATACCATTGGTCCAAACTTAAGAAAATATTTCTCATTAAGTAATGGTTCGGATTTACCTAATAGAGATTTCACCTCTATATCAGCTATTGGATCTTTACCTTCATCGAGTGAAATTAGTCGACTCAATGTTGGAAATTATAACTATAGAGTTAATGCTAAAAATGCTTATCATAAGACTCAACAAGAACTTAATTTAAAACTTAAAATAGTAGAGGTTAATGCACCTACTGGTAATAATCGTGTATATAGAGTTAGTACTTATAATTTAACTAATGATGAAATCAATAAAATCAAACAAGCATTTAAAGCAGCTAATTCTGGACTTAATTTAAACGATAACGATATCACTGTTTCGAATAACTTTGACCATAGAAATGTTAGTAGTGTGACAGTAACTATACGTAAGGGCGATTTGATAAAAGAGTTTTCATCAAATCTCAATAATATGAATTTCTTACGTTGGGTTAATATAAGGGATGATTATACCATTTCGTGGACTTCTAGTAAGATTCAAGGTAGAAATACAGATGGTGGATTAGAATGGTCACCAGATCATAAATCACTTATTTATAAATATGATGCAACATTAGGTAGACAAATAAATACTAATGACGTGTTAACTTTACTTCAAGCAACAGCTAAAAACTCAAATTTACGTTCAAATATCAATAGTAATGAAAAACAGTTAGCAGAACGAGGGTCTAATGGGTATTCTAAATCTATAATTAGAGATGATGGCGAGAAATCTTATTTACTTAACTCAAATCCTATTCAAGTATTAGACTTAGTAGAACCAGATAATGGTTACGGTGGACGTCAAGTCAGTCATTCTAACGTTATATATAATGAAAAAAATTCTTCTATCGTAAATGGTCAAGTTCCAGAAGCTAATGGGGCATCCGCTTTTAATATTGATAAAGTTGTTAAAGCTAATGCGGCAAATAATGGTATTATGGGTGTTATCTATAAGGCACAATTATACTTAGCACCATACAGTCCAAAAGGTTACATTGAAAAATTAGGCCAAAATTTAAGCAATACCAATAACGTGATTAATGTTTATTTTGTGCCTTCTGATAAAATAAATCCTAGTATAACTGTAGGTAATTACGACCATCATACGGTATATTCTGGTGAAACATTTAAAAATACTATCAATGTAAATGATAATTATGGATTAAATACAGTAGCTTCTACAAGTGATAGTGCAATTACTATGACCAGAAACAACAACGAGTTAGTAGGTCAGGCTCCTAATGTTACTAATAGCATAAATAAAATTGTAAAAGTTAAAGCCACAGATAAAAGTGGAAATGAAAGTATTGTTTCTTTCACAGTAAATATAAAACCATTAAACGAGAAATATAGAATAACAACTTCATCAAGTAATCAAACACCAGTGAGAATTAGTAATATTCAAAACAATGCTAACCTTTCAATTGAAGATCAAAATAGAGTAAAATCTTCACTCAGCATGACTAAAATTTTAGGTACAAGAAATTATGTCAATGAGTCAAATAATGACGTTCGTAGTCAAGTTGTAAGTAAAGTAAATAGAAGTGGGAACAATGCTACAGTTAATGTTACAACTACATTTTCTGATGGTACAACTAATACAATAACCGTTCCAGTTAAACATGTGTTATTAGAAGTTGTACCTACTACTAGAACAACAGTAAGAGGACAACAATTTCCAACCGGCAAAGGAACTTCCCCAAATGATTTCTTTAGTTTAAGAACGGGAGGTCCAGTTGATGCGAGAATAGTTTGGGTTAATAATCAGGGACCCGATATAAATAGTAATCAAATTGGTAGAGATTTAACATTACACGCTGAAATATTCTTTGATGGTGAAACAACACCAATTAGAAAAGATACTACTTACAAACTTAGTCAATCTATTCCAAAGCAAATATATGAAACAACTATCAATGGTCGATTTAATTCATCAGGTGATGCATATCCAGGAAATTTTGTTCAAGCAGTAAATCAATATTGGCCAGAACATATGGACTTCAGATGGGCCCAAGGATCAGGCACACCAAGTTCTCGTAATGCAGGTTCATTTACTAAAACAGTTACGGTAGTTTATCAAAACGGCCAAACTGAAAACGTTAATGTACTATTCAAAGTCAAACCAAATAAACCTGTTATTGATAGTAATAGTGTGATTTCAAAAGGACAATTAAATGGTCAACAAATTTTAGTTCGAAATGTTCCACAAAATGCACAAGTCACTCTATATCAATCAAATGGAACTGTTATTCCTAATACAAATACAACTATAGATTCTAATGGTATAGCTACTGTAACAATTCAAGGCACTCTACCAACCGGAAATATTACTGCTAAAACCTCAATGACAAATAATGTAACGTACACTAAACAAAATAGTAGTGGAATTGCTTCAAATACAACTGAAGATATAAGTGTTTTTTCAGAAAACAGTGATCAAGTAAATGTTACCGCTGGCATGCAAGCTAAAAATGATGGTATTAAAATAATTAAAGGTACAAACTATAATTTTAATGACTTCAATAGTTTCATAAGTAATATACCAGCCCATTCTACTCTTACATGGAACGAGGAGCCTAATAGTTGGAAAAACAACATCGGTACTACAACAAAAACTGTTACAGTTACTCTACCTAATCATCAAGGTACGAGAACTGTAGATATTCCAATAACAATCTATCCAACAGTTACAGCTAAGAATCCAGTAAGAGATCAAAAAGGACGAAACTTAACCAATGGTACTGACGTTTATAATTATATTATTTTTGAAAATAATAACCGTCTTGGAGGAACAGCTTCTTGGAAAGACAATCGTCAACCTGATAAAAACATAGCCGGTGTACAAAATTTAATTGCACTTGTTAATTATCCTGGCATATCTACACCATTAGAAGTTCCTGTTAAAGTGTGGGTATATAATTTTGATTTCACTCAACCTATCTACAAAATTCAAGTAGGAGATACATTCCCTAAAGGAACATGGGCAGGCTATTACAAACATCTTGAAAATGGAGAGGGATTACCAATAGATGGTTGGAAATTTTATTGGAACCAGCAAAGTACAGGAACTACTAGTGATCAATGGCAATCATTAGCATATACTAGAACTCCTTTTGTTAAAACTGGTACTTATGATGTCGTTAATCCTAGCAACTGGGGTGTTTGGCAAACATCACAATCAGCTAAATTTATAGTTACAAATGCTAAACCTAATCAACCAACCATAACTCAGTCTAAAACTGGTGATGTAACAGTAACACCTGGTGCTGTGCGTAATATACTAATAAGTGGGACAAATGATTATATCCAAGCATCTGCAGATAAGATTGTTATTAATAAAAATGGAAATAAATTAACTACATTTGTTAAAAATAATGATGGTCGTTGGACTGTTGAAACTGGGTCACCTGACATAAATGGTATCGGACCAACAAATAACGGAACTGCTATATCTTTAAGTCGATTAGCAGTTAGACCTGGGGATTCAATAGAAGCAATAGCGACTGAAGGTTCCGGAGAAACTATAAGTACTTCAGCAACTAGTGAAATTTATATTGTCAAAGCTCCACAACCTGAACAAGTAGCAACTCATACTTATGATAATGGAACATTCGATATATTACCTGACAATTCACGTAATTCTTTAAATCCAACTGAACGTGTCGAAATTAATTACACTGAAAAATTAAATGGCAATGAAACACAAAAATCATTCACTATTACTAAAAATAACAACGGCAAATGGACGATAAATAATAAACCAAATTATGTCGAGTTCAATCAGGATAATGGTAAAGTTGTATTTTCGGCCAATACAATTAAACCTAATTCTCAAATTACAATAACTCCTAAAGCAGGTCAGGGTAACACTGAAAACACAAATCCTACTGTAATTCAAGCACCTGCGCAACATACTTTAACAATCAATGAAATTGTTAAAGAACAGGGTCAAAATGTGACTAATGATGATATTAATAATGCGGTTCAAGTGCCAAATAAAAATAGAGTTGCGATTAAACAAGGAAACGCTCTTCCAACAAATTTAGCTGGTGGTAGTACATCACATATTCCAGTAGTTATTTATTACAGTGATGGAAGTTCTGAAGAAGCTACTGAGACTGTTAGAACTAAAGTTAATAAAACCGAATTAATCAATGCTCGTCGTCGACTAGATGAAGAAATTAGTAAAGAGAACAAAACACCATCAAGTATCAGAAACTTTGATCAAGCTATGAATCGTGCTCAATCACAAATTAATACAGCTAAAAGTGATGCTGACCAAGTTATAGGCACAGAATTTGCAACACCTCAACAAGTAAATTCAGCTTTATCTAAAGTTCAAGCGGCACAAAATAAAATAAATGAAGCTAAAGCATTATTACAAAACAAGGCTGATAATAGTCAACTTGTGAGAGCAAAAGAACAATTACAACAATCGATTCAACCAGCCGCTTCAACTGATGGTATGACTCAAGATAGCACAAGGAACTACAAAAATAAACGCCAAGCAGCTGAACAAGCAATACAACATGCAAATAGCGTTATAAATAATGGAGATGCAACATCCCAACAAATTAATGATGCTAAAAACACAGTTGAACAGGCACAGAGAGATTATGTTGAAGCTAAAAGCAACTTACGTGCTGATAAGTCACAGTTACAAAGCGCTTATGATACGTTAAATAGAGATGTTTTAACAAATGATAAAAAGCCAGCATCTGTAAGACGCTATAATGAAGCCATTTCAAATATTAGAAAAGAATTAGATACAGCTAAAGCGGATGCAAGTAGTACTTTGCGAAACACCAATCCTTCCGTTGAACAAGTTAGAGACGCTTTAAATAAAATAAATACTGTTCAACCTAAAGTGAATCAAGCAATTGCTTTACTTCAACCAAAAGAAAATAATTCAGAACTTGTACAAGCTAAAAAACGTTTACAAGACGCTGTAAATGACATACCTCAAACACAAGGTATGACACAACAAACAATTAATAATTATAATGACAAACAACGTGAAGCTGAAAGAGCACTTACATCTGCACAAAGAGTGATTGATAATGGGGATGCTACAACTCAAGAAATTACTTCTGAAAAATCTAAAGTAGAGCAAGCAATGCAAGCTTTAACTAATGCTAAAAGTAATCTGAGAGCTGATAAGAATGAGTTACAGACTGCATATAACAAATTAATTGAGAACGTATCTACCAATGGTAAAAAACCGGCGAGTATACGTCAATACGAAACAGCCAAAGCCAGAATACAAAATCAAATTAATGATGCTAAAAATGAAGCGGAGCGAATTTTAGGTAATGATAATCCACAAGTATCACAAGTAACTCAAGCATTGAACAAAATCAAAGCTATTCAACCAAAATTAACAGAAGCTATCAACATGCTTCAAAACAAAGAAAATAATACAGAATTAGTCAATGCTAAAAACAGACTTGAAAATGCAGTAAATGATACAGATCCAACACACGGTATGACTCAAGAAACAATTAATAATTACAACGCTAAAAAGCGAGAAGCTCAAAATGAAATACAAAAAGCGAACATGATTATTAATAATGGAGATGCTACTGCTCAAGATATTTCTTCTGAAAAATCTAAAGTAGAGCAAGTATTACAAGCATTACAAAATGCTAAGAATGACTTAAGAGCTGATAAAAGAGAATTACAGACTGCATACAATAAACTTATACAAAATGTTAATACCAATGGTAAAAAACCATCTAGTATTCAAAACTATAAGTCTGCAAGACGAAATATCGAAAACCAATATAATACCGCTAAAAATGAAGCACATAATGTTCTTGAAAATACAAACCCTACTGTAAATGCAGTAGAAGATGCTTTACGTAAGATAAATGCAATTCAACCAGAGGTTACAAAAGCTATTAATATACTTCAAGATAAAGAAGATAATAGCGAACTTGTTAGAGCAAAAGAAAAATTAGATCAAGCGATTAATAGTCAACCATCACTAAATGGTATGACTCAAGAATCTATTAATAATTACACAACAAAACGTAGAGAAGCACAAAATATAGCAAGTTCTGCTGACACTATTATTAATAATGGGGATGCATCTATTGAACAAATAACAGAAAATAAAATTCGAGTTGAAGAGGCAACTAATGCACTTAACGAAGCAAAACAACATTTAACGGCAGATACAACTTCTTTAAAAACTGAAGTACGGAAATTAAGTAGGAGAGGCGACACAAACAACAAAAAGCCTAGCAGTGTTAGTGCTTATAACAATACTATTCATTCGCTACAATCTGAAATTACACAGACTGAAAATAGAGCAAATACTATCATCAATAAGCCTATTCGTTCTGTTGAAGAAGTAAATAATGCATTGCATGAAGTAAACCAATTGAACCAACGCTTAACAGATACAATTAACTTATTACAACCTTTAGCGAATAAAGAAAGCTTAAAAGAAGCTCGTAATCGACTTGAAAGTAAAATTAATGAAACCGTTCAAACAGACGGTATGACTCAACAATCTGTTGAGAATTATAAGCAAGCTAAAATAAAAGCTCAAAATGAATCTAGTATTGCACAAACTCTTATTAATAATGGTGATGCATCTGATCAAGAAGTTTCTACAGAAATAGAAAAATTAAATCAAAAGCTGTCTGAATTAACAAATTCAATCAATCACTTAACAGTTAATAAAGAACCTTTAGAAACTGCCAAAAATCAGTTACAAGCAAATATTGACCAAAAACCTAGCACTGATGGTATGACGCAACAATCTGTACAAAGCTATGAACGTAAACTACAAGAAGCCAAAGATAAAATAAACTCAATTAATAATGTCTTAGCTAACAATCCAGATGTTAATGCTATCAGAACAAACAAAGTTGAGACGGAACAAATCAATAATGAATTAACACAGGCGAAACAAGGTCTTACTGTTGATAAACAACCATTGATTAATGCAAAAACTGCTTTGCAACAAAGTCTAGATAATCAACCAAGTACTACTGGTATGACTGAAGCAACAATTCAAAATTATAACGCTAAACGTCAAAAAGCAGAGCAAGTTATACAAAATGCAAATAAAATTATTGAAAACGCTCAACCTAGTGTACAACAAGTGTCTGATGAGAAATCTAAGGTAGAGCAAGCACTCAGTGAATTGAACAACGCCAAATCAGCGCTTAGAGCTGATAAACAAGAATTACAGCAAGCATATAATCAGTTGATTCAACCAACGGATTTAAATAATAAGAAACCAGCTTCTATCACTGCGTACAATCAAAGATATCAACAATTTAGTAACGAATTGAACAGCACTAAAACAAATACAGATCGCATTTTAAAAGAGCAAAATCCAAGTGTAGCTGATGTCAACAATGCACTAAATAAAGTAAGAGAAGTACAACAAAAATTAAACGAAGCCAGAGCACTTTTACAAAATAAAGAAGATAATAGTGCACTAGTTCGAGCCAAAGAACAACTTCAACAGGCAGTTGACCAAGTCCCTTCAACAGAAGGTATGACGCAACAAACTAAAGATGATTACAATTCAAAACAACAAGCTGCTCAACAAGAAATATCAAAAGCACAACAAGTTATCGATAATGGCGATGCGACTACACAACAAATTTCTAACGCCAAAACAAATGTTGAACGCGCTTTAGAAGCATTAAATAATGCAAAAACTGGTTTAAGAGCAGATAAAGAGGAACTTCAAAATGCATATAATCAATTAACTCAAAATATTGATACGAGCGGTAAAACGCCTGCAAGTATCAGGAAATACAATGAAGCTAAGTCACGTATTCAAACTCAAATTGATTCAGCTAAAAATGAAGCAAACAGTATTTTAACAAATGACAATCCTCAAGTATCACAAGTGACTGCTGCGTTAAACAAAATAAAAGCTGTTCAACCTGAATTAGATAAAGCGATAGCAATGCTTAAAAATAAAGAGAATAATAATGCATTGGTTCAAGCGAAACAACAACTTCAACAAATTGTTAATGAAGTAGATCCAACACAAGGCATGACAACAGATACTGCTAATAACTATAAATCAAAAAAACGTGAAGCTGAAGATGAAATACAAAAAGCTCAACAAATCATTAACAATGGCGATGCCACTGAGCAACAAATTACTAACGAAACAAATAGAGTAAATCAAGCGATTAATGCAATAAACAAAGCCAAAAACGATTTACGTGCTGATAAGTCTCAATTGGAAAATGCTTATAACCAATTAATACAAAATGTTGATACAAATGGTAAAAAACCTGCTAGTATTCAACAATACCAAGCTGCTCGACAAGCTATTGAGACGCAATACAATAACGCTAAATCAGAAGCACATCAAATTCTTGAAAATAGTAACCCTTCAGTTAATGAAGTAGCACAAGCATTACAAAAAGTTGAAGCTGTACAACTTAAAGTTAATGACGCGATTCATATACTTCAAAATAAAGAGAATAATAGTGCACTTGTCACAGCTAAAAATCAACTTCAGCAATCAGTTAATGATCAACCATTAACAACAGGTATGACTCAAGATTCTATTAATAACTATGAAGCTAAGAGAAATGAGGCTCAAAGTGCTATCAGAAATGCAGAAGCTGTCATCAACAATGGCGATGCAACTGCAAAACAAATTTCAGACGAGAAATCTAAAGTTGAACAAGCACTAGCACATTTGAATGATGCTAAACAGCAATTAACTGCAGATACTACTGAATTACAAACAGCAGTTCAACAATTAAACAGAAGAGGCGATACAAATAATAAAAAGCCAAGAAGTATCAATGCATATAATAAAGCAATTCAATCATTAGAAACACAAATTACTTCTGCTAAAGATAATGCCAACGCTGTGATACAAAAACCTATACGTACTGTTCAAGAGGTAAATAATGCATTACAACAAGTAAATCAGTTGAATCAACAATTAACTGAAGCAATTAATCAACTTCAACCGCTATCAAATAATGATGCATTAAAAGCTGCAAGATTAAATTTAGAAAATAAAATTAATCAAACTGTACAAACTGATGGTATGACACAACAATCTATAGAGGCTTATCAAAACGCTAAACGCGTAGCCCAAAATGAATCTAACACTGCTTTAGCATTAATTAATAACGGCGATGCCGATGAACAACAAATTACAACTGAAACAGACCGAGTCAATCAGCAAACTACAAACTTAACTCAAGCAATTAACGGGTTAACAGTTAATAAAGAACCATTAGAAACCGCTAAAACAGCGTTACAAAATAACATCGACCAGGTACCTAGTACAGATGGTATGACTCAGCAATCTGTTGCAAATTATAATCAAAAACTACAAATAGCTAAAAACGAAATTAACACAATTAATAACGTTTTAGCGAACAATCCAGATGTTAATGCAATCAAAACGAATAAAGCAGAAGCGGAACGAATCAGTAACGATTTAACACAAGCTAAGAATAACTTACAAGTTGATACTCAACCTTTAGAAAAAATAAAAAGACAACTTCAAGATGAAATTGATCAAGGTACTAACACAGATGGAATGACTCAAGATTCAGTGGATAATTACAATGATAGCTTAAGTGCAGCAATTATAGAAAAAGGCAAAGTAAATAAATTACTTAAACGTAATCCGACAGTAGAACAAGTTAAAGAGAGCGTTGCTAATGCACAACAAGTCATACAAGATTTACAAAATGCTCGAACTTCACTTGTTCCAGACAAAACTCAACTTCAAGAAGCTAAAAATAGATTAGAAAACAGTATTAACCAACAAACAGATACTGACGGCATGACTCAAGATTCGCTTAACAATTATAATGATAAATTAGCAAAAGCTAGACAAAACCTTGAAAAAATATCTAAAGTTTTAGGTGGTCAACCTACTGTAGCTGAAATTAGACAAAATACAGATGAAGCAAATGCACATAAACAAGCATTAGACACTGCACGTTCTCAACTTACATTAAATAGAGAGCCATATATCAATCATATTAATAATGAAAGTCATTTAAATAACGCGCAAAAAGATAATTTTAAAGCTCAAGTTAACTCAGCACCTAATCATAATACTTTAGAAACGATTAAAAATAAGGCTGATACTTTAAATCAATCTATGACAGCATTAAGTGAAAGTATTGCAGATTACGAAAATCAAAAACAACAAGAAAATTATTTAGATGCATCTAACAATAAACGTCAAGACTATGACAATGCAGTCAATGCGGCTAAAGGTATTTTAAACCAAACTCAAAGTCCGACAATGAGTGCTGATGTGATTGATCAAAAAGCTGAAGATGTTAAACGTACGAAAACTGCGTTAGATGGAAATCAAAGATTAGAAGTTGCTAAACAACAAGCACTTAATCATTTAAATACCTTAAATGATTTAAACGATGCTCAGCGACAAACTTTAACTGATACTATAAATCACTCTCCAAACATCAATTCAGTGAATCAAGCTAAAGAAAAAGCTAATACTGTTAACACAGCAATGACTCAACTGAAACAAACTATTGCTAACTATGACGATGAATTGCATGACGGCAATTACATTAATGCAGATAAAGACAAAAAAGATGCTTATAATAACGCTGTTAACAATGCTAAACAACTGATTAATCAATCTGATGCTAATCAAGCACAACTTGATCCAGCTGAAATTAATAAAGTTACACAAAGAGTCAATACGACTAAAAATGATCTAAATGGTAATGACAAATTGGCTGAAGCTAAAAGAGATGCTAATACAACCATTGATGGTTTAACTTATCTAAATGAAGCTCAACGTAACAAAGCTAAAGAAAATGTAGGCAAAGCTTCTACAAAAACAAATATTACGAGTCAGTTACAAGATTACAATCAATTGAATATTGCTATGCAAGCATTACGTAACAGTGTGAACGACGTTAACAATGTTAAAGCAAATAGCAATTATATAAATGAAGATAATGGTCCAAAAGAAGCTTACAATCAAGCCGTTACTCATGCTCAAACATTGATAAATGCACAATCTAACCCTGAAATGAGCCGTGACGTAGTAAATCAAAAAACACAAGCAGTAAATACTGCCCATCAGAATTTACATGGACAACAAAAGTTAGAACAAGCACAAAGTAGTGCTAATACAGAAATCGGTAACTTACCAAACTTAACTAATACTCAAAAAGCTAAAGAAAAGGAACTGGTAAATAGTAAACAAACTCGTACGGAAGTACAAGAACAACTTAACCAAGCTAAGTCACTAGATAGTTCTATGGGCACGTTAAAATCATTAGTTGCTAAACAACCTACAGTACAAAAAACAAGTGTTTATATTAACGAAGATCAACCTGAGCAATCTGCCTACAATGATTCCATTACAATGGGACAAACTATAATTAATAAAACAGCTGATCCAGTACTTGATAAAACTTTAGTTGATAACGCAATCAGTAACATTTCAACTAAAGAGAATGCACTGCATGGTGAACAAAAATTAACAACTGCTAAAACGGAAGCAATTAATGCACTTAATACATTAGCTGATTTAAACACACCTCAGAAAGAGGCTATTAAAACAGCTATTAACACTGCTCATACAAGAACTGATGTAACTGCAGAGCAAAGTAAGGCTAATCAAATAAATAGTGCAATGCACACGTTGAGACAAAACATTTCTGACAACGAATCAGTAACAAACGAAAGTAATTATATTAACGCTGAACCCGAAAAACAACATGCCTTTACTGAGGCTCTAAATAATGCTAAAGAAATAGTTAATGAACAACAAGCCACTCTTGATGCCAATTCAATTAACCAAAAAGCACAAGCGATTCTTACTACTAAAAATGCTTTAGATGGTGAAGAACAATTACGTCGTGCTAAAGAAAATGCCGATCAAGAAATCAATACGTTAAATCAATTGACTGATGCGCAAAGAAATAGTGAAAAAGGTTTAGTCAACAGTTCTCAAACTAGAACAGAAGTTGCTTCTCAATTAGCAAAAGCTAAAGAACTAAATAAGGTGATGGAACAACTGAATCACCTTATCAATGGTAAAAACCAAATGATAAATAGCAGTAAATTTATCAATGAAGATGCGAACCAACAACAAGCATATTCAAATGCGATTGCAAGTGCAGAAGCGCTTAAAAACAAATCACAAAACCCTGAATTAGATAAAGTAACAATTGAACAAGCAATTAATAATATTAATTCTGCAATTAACAATCTAAACGGTGAAGCTAAACTGACTAAAGCTAAAGAAGATGCTGTTGCTTCAATAAACAACCTAAGCGGATTAACAAACGAGCAAAAAACAAAAGAAAATCAAGCCGTTAATGGCGCTCAAACTAGAGACCAAGTTGCTAATAAATTACGTGATGCTGAAGCATTAGATCAATCAATGCAAACATTACGTGACTTAGTTAACAATCAAAATGCAATACATTCAACAAGTAATTATTTTAACGAGGATTCAACTCAAAAGAATACTTATGATAATGCAATTGATAATGGCTCGACATATATAACTGGTCAACACAATCCAGAATTAAATAAATCTACTATTGATCAAACGATTAGCCGAATTAACACAGCTAAAAATGATTTACATGGTGTAGAAAAGTTACAAAGAGATAAGGGAACTGCTAATCAAGAAATTGGACAATTAGGTTATTTAAATGACCCTCAAAAATCTGGTGAGGAATCCTTAGTCAACGGTTCAAATACACGTTCTGAAGTAGAAGAGCATCTTAATGAAGCTAAATCATTAAATAATGCAATGAAACAATTAAGAGATAAAGTAGCTGAAAAGACTAATGTCAAACAAAGTAGCGATTACATTAATGATTCAACTGAACATCAACGTGGGTATGATCAAGCACTTCAAGAAGCAGAAAATATTATTAATGAAATCGGTAATCCAACATTAAATAAATCGGAAATTGAACAAAAGTTACAACAATTGACTGACGCTCAAAATGCGTTACAAGGTTCACATCTATTAGAAGAAGCTAAAAATAATGCGATTACTGGAATCAATAAACTTACAGCATTAAATGATGCACAACGTCAAAAAGCAATTGAAAATGTTCAAGCACAGCAGACAATCCCAGCAGTTAATCAACAATTAACTTTGGATAGAGAAATAAATACTGCAATGCAAGCTTTACGAGATAAAGTAGGCCAACAAAATAACGTTCACCAACAAAGTAATTATTTCAATGAAGATGAACAACCAAAACATAACTATGATAATTCTGTACAAGCCGGTCAAACTATTATTGATAAACTTCAAGATCCAATCATGAACAAAAATGAAATTGAGCAGGCTATTAATCAAATCAATACGACTCAAACAGCGTTAAGTGGAGAAAATAAATTACACACTGACCAAGAAAGCACAAATAGACAAATAGAAGGTTTATCTAGTTTGAACACAGCTCAAATCAACGCCGAAAAAGATTTAGTCAATCAAGCTAAAACAAGAACAGATGTTGCTCAAAAGTTAGCTGCAGCTAAAGAAATAAATTCTGCTATGAGTAATTTAAGAGATGGCATTCAAAATAAAGAGGACATCAAACGTAGCAGTGCATATATCAACGCAGATCCGACTAAAGTTACAGCTTACGATCAAGCACTACAGAACGCAGAAAATATCATCAATGCCACACCAAACGTAGAGCTTAATAAAGCTACAATTGAACAAGCGCTATCACGCGTTCAACAAGCACAACAAGATCTTGATGGTGTTCAACAATTAGCTAATGCTAAACAACAAGCTACACAAACTGTCAATGGGTTAAATAGCTTAAATGACGGTCAAAAGCGTGAATTAAATCTATTAATTAATTCAGCTAATACCCGTACAAAAGTACAAGAAGAATTAAACAAAGCAACTGAATTGAACCATGCGATGGAAGCTTTAAGAAACAGTGTTCAAAACGTTGATCAAGTAAAACAAAGTAGCAATTATGTCAATGAAGATCAACCTGAACAGCACAATTATGATAATGCTGTCAATGAAGCTCAAGCTACAATCAACAACAATGCTCAACCTGTTCTAGACAAATTAGCTATAGAACGTTTAACTCAAACTGTTAACACTACAAAAGATGCATTACATGGTGCTCAAAAACTGACACAAGACCAACAAGCTGCTGAAACTGGAATACGTGGTTTAACGAGTCTCAATGAACCTCAGAAAAATGCTGAAGTAGCTAAAGTAACTGCAGCAACAACACGTGATGAAGTGAGAAATATTCGTCAAGAAGCAACAACATTAGATACTGCAATGCTTGGTTTACGTAAAAGCATTAAAGATAAAAACGATACTAAAAATAGTAGTAAATATATTAATGAGGATCATGACCAACAACAAGCTTATGACAATGCTGTAAATAATGCTCAACAAGTTATCGATGAAACTCAAGCAACGTTAAGCTCAGATACAATCAATCAATTGGCAAATGCCGTAACTCAAGCTAAATCTAATCTTCATGGAGATACTAAACTACAACACGATAAAGATAGTGCTAAACAAACGATTGCTCAATTACAGAATTTGAATTCAGCTCAAAAACATATGGAAGATTCTTTAATTGATAATGAATCTACACGTACGCAAGTCCAACACGATTTAACAGAAGCTCAAGCTTTAGATGGTTTAATGGGTGCCTTAAAAGAAAGTATTAAAGATTATACTAATATTGTTTCAAACGGTAATTACATCAATGCGGAACCATCTAAGAAACAAGCATATGATGCAGCTGTACAAAATGCTCAAAATATAATAAATGGAACGAATCAACCAACAATTAATAAAGGTAATGTCACTACAGCAACACAAACCGTGAAAAATACTAAAGATGCCTTAGACGGTGATCATAGATTAGAGGAAGCTAAAAATAATGCCAATCAAACAATCAGAAATCTATCTAATTTGAACAATGCCCAAAAAGATGCAGAGAAAAATCTAGTTAATAGCGCATCAAGATTAGAACAAGTTCAACAAAACTTACAAACCGCTCAACAATTAGATAATGCTATGGGTGAGTTACGACAAAGTATTGCTAAAAAAGATCAAGTGAAAGCAGATAGTAAATATCTAAATGAAGATCCTCAAATTAAGCAAAACTATGATGATGCAGTTCAACGTGTTGAAACTATTATTAACGAAACTCAAAACCCTGAATTACTTAAAGCAAACATTGACCAAGCAACTCAATCCGTTCAAAATGCAGAACAAGCTTTACATGGTGCTGAAAAATTAAATCAAGACAAACAAACGTCTTCGACAGAACTAGATGGATTAACAGATTTAACAGATGCACAACGTGAAAAACTCAGAGAACAAATTAACACTTCTAATAGTAGAGATGATATTAAGCAAAAAATTGAGCAAGCAAAAGCACTAAATGACGCAATGAAAAAACTTAAAGAACAAGTTGCGCAAAAAGATGGTGTTCATGCTAACAGTGATTATACAAATGAAGATTCTGCACAAAAAGATGCGTATAATAATGCACTTAAACAAGCGGAAGACATTATTAATAACAGCTCAAATCCTAACTTAAATGCACAAGACATTACTAATGCTTTAAATAATATTAAACAAGCACAAGATAACCTTCATGGAGCTCAAAAATTACAGCAAGACAAAAATACAACTAATCAAGCCATTGGTAACTTAAATCATCTTAATCAACCTCAAAAAGATGCGCTTATACAAGCTATTAATGGAGCTACATCTAGGGACCAAGTTGCAGAAAAACTTAAAGAGGCCGAAGCGCTTGATGAAGCTATGAAACAACTTGAAGATCAAGTGAATCAAGATGATCAAATTTCAAATAGCAGCCCATTCATAAATGAAGACTCAGACAAACAAAAAACTTATAATGATAAAATCCAAGCTGCAAAAGAAATAATTAATCAAACATCTAATCCAACCTTAGATAAACAAAAAATTGCTGATACACTTCAAAATATTAAAGATGCAGTGAATAATTTACATGGTGATCAAAAATTAGCTCAATCTAAACAAGATGCTAATAATCAATTAAATCATTTAGATGACTTAACCGAAGAACAAAAAAACCATTTTAAACCGTTAATTAATAATGCTGATACTCGAGATGAGGTAAATAAACAACTAGAGATTGCTAAACAATTAAATGGTGATATGAGTACACTTCATAAAGTCATAAATGATAAAGATCAAATTCAACATTTAAGCAATTACATTAATGCTGATAATGATAAAAAACAAAATTATGATAATGCTATTAAAGAAGCTGAGGATTTAATTCATAATCATCCAGATACATTAGATCATAAAGCATTACAAGATTTATTAAACAAGATAGACCAAGCGCATAACGAATTAAATGGAGAATCCAGATTTAAACAGGCTTTAGACAATGCTTTAAACGACATAGATAGCTTAAACAGTCTCAATGTTCCACAACGCCAAACTGTTAAGGATAACATCAACCATGTGACAACTCTAGAAAGTTTAGCTCAAGAATTGCAGAAAGCAAAAGAGCTTAATGATGCTATGAAAGCAATGAGAGATAGCATTATGAATCAAGAGCAAATTCGTAAAAATAGCAATTATACTAATGAAGACTTAGCTCAACAAAATGCCTATAATCATGCAGTAGATAAAATAAATAACATTATTGGTGAAGACAATGCGACGATGGATCCTCAAATAATCAAACAAGCAACTCAAGATATAAATACAGCTATAAATGGATTAAATGGAGATCAAAAACTTCAAGATGCAAAGACAGATGCTAAACAACAAATTACTAACTTTACTGGTTTAACTGAACCACAAAAACAAGCATTGGAAAACATCATTAACCAACAAACAAGCAGAGCAAATGTTGCTAAACAGTTAAGTCATGCTAAATTCTTAAATGGAAAAATGGAAGAATTAAAAGTTGCAGTAGCCAAAGCGTCATTAGTAAGACAAAATAGTAACTATATTAATGAAGATGTCTCTGAAAAAGAAGCATATGAACAAGCTATCGCAAAAGGTCAGGAAATAATTAATTCAGAAAATAATCCAACAATAAGTAGTACTGATATCAATCGTACCATTCAAGAAATTAATGATGCTGAACAAAATCTTCATGGTGATAATAAATTAAGACAAGCACAGGAAATTGCAAAGAATGAAATACAAAATCTAGACGGATTAAATTCAGCTCAAATAACAAAATTAATCCAAGATATAGGCAGAACAACAACTAAACCTGCAGTAACTCAGAAACTAGAAGAAGCAAAAGCAATAAACCAAGCTATGCAACAACTTAAACAAAGTATAGCCGATAAGGATGCTACTCTAAATTCTAGTAACTATCTCAATGAAGATTCTGAGAAAAAGTTAGCGTACGATAATGCTGTAAGCCAAGCTGAACAACTCATAAATCAACTTAACGACCCAACTATGGATATAAGTAATATTCAAGCTATTACTCAAAAGGTCATTCAAGCAAAAGATTCATTGCACGGTGCGAATAAACTTGCACAAAATCAAGCAGATTCAAATTTAATAATAAATCAATCAACAAATTTAAATGATAAACAAAAGCAAGCATTAAATGACTTAATTAATCATGCTCAAACTAAACAGCAAGTGGCAGAAATAATTGCACAAGCTAATAAGTTAAATAACGAAATGGGCACACTAAAAACACTCGTAGAAGAACAGTCAAACGTTCATCAACAAAGTAAATATATTAATGAAGATCCGCAAGTTCAAAATATTTATAATGACTCCATTCAAAAAGGTCGAGAAATATTAAACGGCACTACAGATGATGTTTTAAACAACAATAAAATAGCAGATGCCATTCAAAACATTCATTTAACTAAAAACGATTTACATGGTGATCAAAAATTACAAAAAGCACAACAAGATGCAACCAATGAATTAAACTATTTAACAAATCTAAACAATTCTCAAAGACAAAGCGAGCATGATGAGATTAACTCTGCTCCTTCAAGAACTGAAGTTTCTAATGATTTAAATCATGCTAAAGCACTTAATGAAGCTATGCGTCAACTTGAGAATGAAGTTGCTCTTGAAAACAGTGTTAAAAAATTAAGCGACTTTATCAATGAAGATGAAGCGGCACAAAATGAATATAGTAATGCACTTCAAAAAGCTAAAGACATTATCAACGGCGTTCCAAGTAGCACTTTAGATAAAGCTACAATTGAAGATGCTTTATTAGAATTGCAAAATGCTAGAGAAAGTTTACATGGTGAGCAAAAACTTCAAGAGGCTAAAAATCAAGCTGTTGCTGAAATTGATAATTTACAAGCATTAAATCCTGGACAGGTTCTTGCTGAAAAAACATTAGTTAACCAAGCATCAACCAAACCAGAAGTTCAAGAAGCCTTACAAAAAGCAAAAGAACTTAATGAAGCTATGAAAGCACTGAAAACTGAAATAAATAAAAAAGAACAAATCAAGGCTGATAGTAGATATGTAAATGCTGACAGTGGTCTTCAAGCAAATTACAATTCTGCGTTAAATTATGGTTCTCAAATTATTGCAACTACCCAACCACCAGAGCTTAATAAAGATGTAATAAATAGAGCAACTCAAACGATTAAAACTGCTGAAAATAATTTAAATGGGCAATCTAAATTAGCAGAGGCTAAGTCAGACGGAAATCAAAGCATCGAACATTTGCAAGGATTAACACAATCACAAAAAGATAAACAACATGATTTAATTAATCAAGCTCAAACTAAACAACAGGTAGATGATATCGTAAATAACTCTAAACAATTAGATAACTCTATGAATCAACTACAACAAATTGTTAACAATGACAATACAGTAAAACAAAATAGTGATTTCATTAATGAAGATTCCAGCCAACAGGATGCTTATAATCATGCAATTCAAGCAGCAAAAGATTTGATAACTGCTCATCCAACTATCATGGATAAAAATCAAATAGATCAAGCTATTGAAAATATCAAACAAGCACTTAATGATTTACACGGTAGTAATAAACTATCAGAAGATAAAAAAGAAGCTTCAGAACAACTACAAAACCTTAATAGCTTGACGAACGGGCAAAAAGATACGATTTTAAATCATATTTTCAGTGCACCAACAAGAAGCCAAGTAGGAGAAAAAATTGCAAGTGCTAAACAATTAAATAATACAATGAAAGCACTTAGAGATTCTATTGCTGATAATAATGAAATTTTACAAAGTAGTAAGTACTTCAATGAAGATTCTGAACAACAAAATGCTTATAATCAAGCCGTAAATAAAGCTAAAAATATAATTAATGATCAACCAACACCAGTAATGGCAAATGATGAGATTCAAAGTGTCCTAAATGAAGTTAAACAAACTAAAGATAATTTACATGGTGATCAAAAACTTGCTAACGACAAGACAGATGCTCAAGCAACATTAAATGCGTTAAATTACTTAAATCAAGCGCAAAGAGGTAATCTTGAAACTAAAGTTCAAAACTCTAATTCTAGACCAGAAGTACAAAAAGTAGTTCAATTAGCAAATCAACTTAATGATGCGATGAAAAAATTAGATGATGCTTTAACTGGTAATGACGCAATAAAACAAACGAGTAATTATATTAATGAAGATACTTCTCAACAAGTTAACTTTGATGAGTATACAGATAGAGGTAAAAACATAGTTGCTGAACAAACAAATCCAAATATGTCTCCAACTAATATTAACACTATTGCTGATAAAATTACTGAAGCTAAAAACGATTTACATGGCGTACAAAAACTAAAACAAGCTCAACAACAGTCCATCAATACTATTAATCAAATGACTGGTCTAAACCAAGCTCAAAAAGAACAATTAAATCAAGAAATTCAACAAACTCAAACCCGTTCTGAAGTACATCAAGTAATTAATAAAGCACAAGCTTTAAATGATTCAATGAATACTTTACGTCAAAGTATTACTGATGAACATGAAGTTAAACAAACAAGTAACTACATCAATGAAACTGTTGGTAATCAAACTGCATATAACAATGCCGTTGATCGTGTAAAACAAATAATCAATCAAACATCTAATCCAACTATGAATCCTTTAGAGGTGGAACGTGCAACATCAAATGTAAAAATTTCTAAAGATGCACTTCATGGTGAACGTGAATTGAATGACAATAAAAATTCAAAAACTTTTGCAGTCAATCACTTAGATAACCTCAATCAAGCTCAAAAAGAAGCATTAACTCATGAAATTGAACAAGCAACTATAGTTTCACAAGTAAATAATATCTATAACAAAGCGAAAGCTTTAAATAATGATATGAAAAAACTTAAAGATATCGTTGCTCAACAAGATAATGTGAGACAATCAAACAATTATATAAACGAGGATAGTACACCTCAAAATATGTACAACGATACAATTAATCATGCACAATCAATCATTGATCAAGTAGCAAACCCTACGATGTCTCATGACGAAATAGAGAATGCAATCAATAACATAAAGCATGCCATCAATGCACTCGATGGAGAACATAAATTACAACAAGCAAAAGAAAATGCAAACTTATTGATTAATAGTTTAAACGATTTAAATGCACCACAAAGAGATGCCATAAATAGATTGGTTAATGAAGCTCAAACAAGAGAAAAAGTAGCTGAACAACTTCAAAGTGCTCAAGCTTTAAATGACGCTATGAAGCATTTAAGAAACAGCATTCAAAATCAATCATCCGTAAGACAAGAGAGCAAATATATTAATGCAAGTGATGCTAAAAAAGAGCAATATAATCACGCAGTTAGAGAAGTCGAAAATATTATCAATGAACAACATCCAACATTGGATAAAGAAATAATTAAGCAACTAACGGATGGTGTAAATCAAGCGAATAATGACTTAAATGGCGTTGAATTATTAGATGCTGATAAGCAAAACGCACATCAATCGATACCTACATTGATGCACTTAAATCAAGCACAACAAAACGCATTAAATGAAAAAATTAATAACGCAGTTACCAGAACTGAAGTTGCGGCTATTATTGGCCAAGCAAAACTACTCGATCATGCTATGGAGAATTTAGAAGAAAGTATCAAAGATAAAGAGCAAGTCAAACAGTCAAGTAACTATATTAATGAAGATTCTGATGTTCAAGAAACATACGATAACGCCGTTGATCATGTGACAGAAATACTTAATCAAACAGTAAATCCAACTTTATCTATTGAAGATATAGAGCATGCTATCAACGAAGTTAATCAAGCGAAAAAACAACTCAGAGGTAAACAAAAACTTTATCAAACTATCGATTTAGCTGATAAAGAATTAAGTAAATTGGATGATTTAACATCACAACAAAGCAGTTCAATATCTAATCAAATATATACTGCTAAAACGAGAACAGAAGTTGCCCAAGCAATTGAAAAAGCAAAATCATTAAATCATGCAATGAAAGCACTTAACAAAGTATATAAAAATGCAGATAAAGTGTTAGATAGTAGTCGATTCATTAACGAAGATCAACCTGAAAAAAAGGCGTATCAACAAGCTATAAATCATGTTGATTCAATCATTCATAGACAAACAAATCCTGAAATGGATCCAACAGTAATCAATAGCATAACTCATGAACTCGAAACAGCTCAAAATAACTTACATGGTGATCAGAAACTTGCTCATGCACAACAAGATGCCGCTAATGTAATTAATGGTCTAATTCATCTTAATGTTGCTCAACGTGAGGTAATGATAAATACGAATACAAATGCTACAACACGCGAAAAAGTTGCAAAGAACTTAGATAATGCTCAAGCTCTTGATAAAGCTATGGAAACACTACAACAAGTAGTTGCTCATAAAAATAATATATTGAACGATAGTAAATATTTAAATGAAGATTCAAAATATCAACAACAATACGATCGAGTTATTGCTGATGCCGAACAACTACTTAATCAGACAACAAATCCAACATTAGAACCTTATAAAGTCGATATTGTTAAGGATAATGTCCTAGCTAACGAAAAAATACTATTTGGCGCAGAAAAACTATCATATGACAAATCAAATGCAAATGATGAAATTAAACATATGAATTATCTTAATAATGCACAAAAGCAATCTATAAAAGATATGATTTCTCACGCAGCATTAAGAACTGAAGTTAAACAACTTCTGCAACAAGCTAAAATCCTTGATGAAGCCATGAAATCACTTGAAGATAAAACTCAAGTAGTGATTACAGATACTACTTTGCCTAATTACACTGAAGCTTCAGAGGATAAAAAGGAAAAAGTAGACCAAACTGTATCACATGCTCAAGCGATTATTGATAAAATAAATGGCTCAAATGTAAGTTTAGATCAAGTACGACAAGCACTAGAACAATTAACTCAAGCATCAGAAAACCTCGATGGTGATCAGCGAGTTGAAGAAGCTAAAGTTCATGCTAATCAAACAATTGATCAATTAACACATCTTAATTCATTACAACAACAAACTGCGAAAGAAAGTGTTAAAAACGCAACAAAACTAGAAGAAATCGCTACTGTTAGTAACAATGCTCAGGCATTAAACAAAGTAATGGGTAAATTAGAACAATTCATTAATCATGCTGATTCTGTTGAAAATAGTGATAATTATAGACAAGCCGACGACGACAAAATCATCGCTTATGATGAAGCACTTGAACATGGACAAGATATACAAAAAACTAACGCAACCCAAAATGAAACAAAACAAGCGTTACAACAATTAATATATGCAGAAACATCGTTAAATGGTTTCGAAAGATTAAATCATGCTAGACCACGAGCTTTAGAATATATCAAATCACTAGAAAAAATAAACAATGCTCAAAAGTCTGCTTTAGAGGATAAAGTAACGCAATCGCATGATTTATTAGAATTAGAACATATTGTCAACGAGGGCACAAACCTCAATGACATTATGGGTGAATTAGCTAACGCAATCGTTAATAACTATGCTCCAACCAAAGCAAGTATAAATTATATTAACGCCGATAACCTACGCAAAGATAACTTTACTCAAGCTATCAACAATGCACGTGATGCACTCAACAAAACTCAAGGTCAGAACTTAGATTTCAATGCAATTGATACATTTAAAGATGATATATTCAAAACTAAAGATGCACTTAACGGTATTGAACGTTTAACAGCTGCAAAATCAAAAGCAGAAAAACTAATTGATAGTTTAAAATTTATTAATAAAGCTCAATTCACACATGCAAATGATGAAATTATGAATACTAATTCTATTGCACAATTGTCTAGAATCGTGAATCAAGCATTTGATTTAAATGATGCAATGAAATCTTTAAGAGATGAACTTAATAATCAAGCTTTTCCTGTCCAAGCAAGCTCAAATTATATAAATTCAGATGAAGATTTAAAACAACAATTTGACCATGCTTTAAGTAATGCTCGAAAAGTTCTTGCAAAAGAAAATGGTAAAAATTTAGATGAAAAACAAATTCAGGGACTCAAACAAGTGATTGAGGATACTAAAGATGCTTTAAATGGTATCCAACGTTTATCAAAAGCTAAAGCTAAAGCAATTCAATACGTACAATCTTTATCTTATATCAATGATGCACAGCGTCATATTGCTGAAAATAATATTCACAACTCTGATGATTTATCATCTTTAGCAAATACATTATCTAAAGCTAGTGATTTAGATAATGCAATGAAAGACTTACGAGATACTATAGAAAGTAATTCAACTTCTGTTCCAAATAGTGTGAATTATATTAATGCTGATAAGAATTTACAAATTGAATTTGATGAGGCGCTACAACAAGCAAGTGCAACAAGTTCTAAAACTTCAGAAAATCCAGCAACGATTGAAGAAGTATTAGGTCTTAGTCAAGCCATTTACGATACAAAAAATGCATTAAATGGTGAACAACGACTTGCAACTGAGAAGAGCAAAGATCTAAAATTAATAAAAGGATTAAAAGATTTAAATAAAGCACAACTTGAAGATGTCACAAACAAGGTAAATTCAGCAAATACTTTAACAGAGTTATCTCAGCTCACTCAATCAACGTTAGAATTAAACGATAAAATGAAATTATTGAGAGATAAGCTTAAAACTTTAGTAAATCCTGTTAAAGCAAGTTTAAATTATAGAAACGCTGATTATAATTTAAAACGTCAATTTAACAAAGCTTTAAAAGAAGCTAAAGGCGTATTAAATAAAAATAGCGGTACAAATGTCAATATCAATGACATTCAACATCTTTTAACACAAATAGATAATGCTAAAGACCAATTAAATGGTGAACGACGTCTAAAAGAACATCAACAAAAATCTGAAGTATTTATTATTAAAGAATTAGATATACTTAATAATGCTCAAAAAGCTGCAATAATTAATCAGATTAGAGCGTCTAAAGACATTAAAATAATTAATCAAATCGTTGATAATGCAATAGAATTAAATGATGCTATGCAAGGTTTAAAAGAACATGTAGCTCAATTAACAGCAACTACAAAAGACAACATTGAATATTTAAATGCTGATGAAGACCATAAATTACAATATGATTACGCTATCAACTTAGCGAATAATGTTCTTGACAAAGAAAACGGTACAAATAAAGACGCTAATATCATAATTGGAATGATTCAAAACATGGATGATGCTAGAGCACTTCTAAATGGAATTGAAAGACTTAAAGATGCTCAAACAAAAGCACATAATGACATTAAAGATACGCTCAAACGTCAACTTGATGAAATTGAACACGCTAATGCAACATCAAATTCTAAAGCTCAAGCTAAACAAATGGTAAATGAGGAAGCTAGAAAAGCGCTTTCTAATATTAATGACGCAACATCAAATGATTTAGTTAATCAAGCAAAAGATGAAGGGCAATCTGCAATTGAACACATACATGCAGATGAATTACCTAAAGCAAAACTAGATGCTAATCAAATGATTGACCAAAAAGTTGAAGATATAAATCACTTAATTAGTCAAAATCCAAACTTATCAAATGAAGAAAAAAATAAACTAATATCTCAAATTAATAAGTTAGTAAATGGAATTAAGAATGAAATTCAACAAGCTATAAACAAACAACAAATAGAAAATGCTACAACAAAACTAGATGAAGTCATTGAAACTACTAAAAAATTAATTATCGCCAAAGCAGAAGCTAAACAAATGATAAAAGAGTTATCACAAAAGAAACGAGATGCAATAAATAACAACACTGATTTAACACCTTCTCAAAAGGCACATGCTTTAGCAGATATTGATAAAACAGAAAAAGATGCACTTCAACATATCGAAAATTCTAATTCAATTGATGATATCAATAACAATAAAGAGCATGCATTTAATACTTTAGCTCATATCATTATTTGGGATACTGATCAGCAACCATTAGTTTTTGAACTACCTGAATTGAGCCTTCAAAATGCTCTAGTAACAAGTGAGGTGGTTGTTCACAGAGATGAAACTATTTCATTAGAATCTATAATTGGAGCTATGACTTTAACTGATGAACTTAAAGTCAATATTGTTTCATTACCGAACACTGATAAAGTAGCTGATCACCTAACCGCTAAAGTTAAGGTTATTTTAGCTGATGGCTCATATGTCACTGTAAATGTTCCAGTCAAAGTTGTAGAAAAAGAATTACAAATAGCTAAAAAGGATGCTATAAAAACAATTGATGTTCTGGTAAAACAAAAAATCAAAGATATAGATTCTAATAACGAATTAACGTCTACTCAACGTGAAGATGCAAAAGCTGAAATTGAAAGATTGAAAAAGCAAGCCATCGATAAAGTGAATCATTCAAAATCGATTAAAGATATTGAAACAGTAAAACGAACTGATTTTGAAGAAATAGATCAGTTTGATCCTAAACGCTTTACGCTAAATAAAGCTAAAAAGGATATCATTACTGATGTTAATACTCAAATCCAAAATGGTTTCAAAGAAATTGAAACAATAAAAGGTTTAACTTCTAATGAAAAAACTCAGTTTGATAAACAATTAACTGCACTACAAAAAGAATTTTTAGAAAAAGTCGAGCATGCTCATAATTTAGTAGAATTAAATCAATTACAACAAGAGTTTAATAATAGATATAAACATATTTTAAACCAAGCACATTTACTAGGTGAAAAACATATAGCAGAACATAAATTAGGATATGTTGTAGTAAACAAAACTCAGCAAATACTAAATAATCAATCTGCTTCTTACTTTATAAAACAATGGGCACTTGATAGAATTAAACAAATTCAACTAGAAACGATGAATTCAATTCGTGGTGCGCATACCGTACAAGATGTACACAAAGCATTATTACAAGGTATAGAGCAAATCTTGAAAGTAAATGTAAGTATTATAAATCAATCTTTCAACGATTCCTTGCATAACTTTAATTATCTTCATTCAAAATTTGATGCTAGATTAAGAGAAAAGGATGTTGCAAACCATATCGTACAAACTGAAACATTCAAAGAAGTTCTAAAAGGAACGGGTGTTGAACCAGGTAAAATCAACAAAGAAACACAGCAACCAAAACTTCATAAGAATGATAATGATAGCCTATTCAAACATTTAGTTGATAATTTCGGCAAAACTGTAGGTGTTATTACATTAACTGGTTTACTTTCTAGTTTCTGGTTAGTTTTGGCTAAAAGACGTAAAAAAGAAGAAGAAGAAAAACAATCGATAAAAAATCATCACAAAGATATTCGTCTTTCAGATACTGATAAAATAGATCCAATTGTAATAACTAAGCGTAAAATAGATAAAGAAGAACAAATTCAAAACGATGACAAACATTCAATTCCAGTTGCTAAACATAAGAAATCTAAAGAAAAGCAATTGAGTGAAGAGGATATTCATTCAATCCCCGTCGTTAAGCGTAAACAAAACAGTGATAACAAAGATACAAAACAGAAGAAAGTTACTTCTAAAAAGAAGAAAACGCCTCAATCAACTAAAAAAGTTGTAAAAACCAAAAAGCGTTCTAAAAAGTAAAATATATCTTTAACACAGAACAAGAGGCTGGGACATAATTTCTAACAAATTAGCCAGTAAATGAGTTTATTATAAATTCATTTACTGGCTTCTTTATTTA